>NZ_JBICYB010000015.1:0-165852 GCF_043200575.1 Streptomyces sp. NPDC048392 | reverse complement strand
GCGAGTAGACCTTCATCACCATAAGAGATCCCTCCTACCCGGCCCCTGCCGGGGCCGGGCTCAGAGGTGTCCACCACTCGGGGACAGGTCCCGACCTTCGTGCTCAAGCCGCCGCGGGAGCGTCCGAGCGCGTGGTCGTCGGGCTCGGATCTGTCGGACGCCCCCTTTTCCTGGCTCCGGCCGAATGCTGGTGAGCCCGGCAGACGGTGGAGTCCACGGAGACCGTCCAGCCCACGTCGTCATCGGCATCAGCCATTGCAAGAACCGCAGTGAAGACCTGTTGCCAAGTCCCGTCCATAGCCCACCTGATCAGGCGTTTGTGCGCGGTTTGAAAGGAGCCGAGTTCTTCTGGCAGGTCGCGCCAGGGTGAGCAGGTGCGGTACTTCCACGCGATCGCTTCCAGGGTCCGGCGGTGGTCGGCCCACCGTCGTCCACGGACTGGATCGGCCGGCATCAGCGGCTCGATCCGGGCCCACATCGCATCAGTGATCACCAACCGGACAGACACATCCGATCAACTGATCAACCCGTCAAAGAGACACGCTCTAGCCCACCTTCGCCGCTGCTCTGCACGCGTTGACCGAGGCCAAGGACCAGGCGCTTGGTGCGCACATTCTGCAGTGTATGGCTCACCAGTTGTCCGATCTCGGACACATGGAGGAGACTCTCGAACTGGTGGTGCTGGCGCAGTACGGTGCCCGCTGGCAGATGACTTCCGCCACCGTCTCGATGCTTGCAGCGCTGGAGTCCCAGTTCCAGACAATCCTTCGGCATCCGGCGGAGAGCGACACTGCTGCCAGCCGAGTGCAGGACCTTCGAACGGATCAATGCCGACGATCAGCCCGCGTACATCACGTTCTTTGATCTTGCTGAGCTGAGCGCCACGCTGGGCATGACTCACCAGACTACTGCAAGGCATCTCGACAGCGCCAGCCGGACCGCGCGGGTGTACCGCTCGGAGGGTCTCGTGCAACAGCGCTGGCTGCCCGGCCCGACCTCCACCGCCGCCGCTCCCAGGCCTTCGATCACCTCGGCCTGGCGCGGACCCACCTCTTTGCCGGTGGGGTTGAGGGAGTACCGAGGAGACTAAGCGCTGTCTCCAACTGCTGAAAGCTGCTCGGTTCCCCGCGGGTGGGTGACCGGCTCGGCGAGTTGGACCAGGAGGCCGATCCGTTCGCGGACACGCGGCCAGGGCGGGAACTGAGGGAGCAAATCCACGATGTGCTCGTCATTACGTCCTGAGCGTCAGGCTGCTTCCACTACCTCGTCCCGTATGGCGAGCGCCCATTCGACGACGAGCCGCCGGTAGACCTCCCGATCCTCTTCCCTCAGTCGACCGCCGGCGCGCAGCATCAGCTGTCGGATGTCATCGTTCACCGCGGCGGCAGGCCGTGCGGGGCCAGGGTGAGCGGACGTCGGGGGCATGATTTAAGCGTACGGGGCGGCACTGACATCAAGCCCCGAGTACGTCCATAAGGTGGTCGTCGAGATCGGCCACCCACTCCTCGCGTCGCAACGGCCGCAGTTTCTTGCGGGCCTGCCGCATCCAGAGCGCCGGCACCCGGCCACCGGTGGTAGAGGCGGCGGCCACGCACTCGTGGAACAGCTCGGCGGCCGACTGGGGCTCACCCAGGCGGATCCGGGCGAGGGCCTGGGCGGTTGTGACGATCGCGCGCTGAACGACCTCGCGGGGCAGGCTTAGGTCCGCAGCGGATAGGGCGAACCGATCATGCGCCTTGGCCGCACACCGACGTACAGCTCGCACATGCCCTCGAAGCCGAGGAGGTGGCCGGCCGGAAAGCTGGTGGGTGCCGGGGCGTCGGTGTGGGTGGCTTCCCTGTCGTACCAGGCCAGCCCGAGTACTGTTTCAGCCTGGCGTCCTTGTCCGGCCCGGGCGGCGATCTCGGCTGGCAGGGCGTGCGCGCGGGCCCGCATCAGCGTCGATTCCCCGGTACGCTCGGTGCGCACGACGGCGTCTACGAGGCGCCGCGCGGCGTCGATGCTGTCCGTAGAGTACATCGTGACGAGTGCGTGGCTCATGTGGGCGGCGGCAGCGCGCCATGGGGAGCCGAGCGCGGCTGCTTCCTGGGTTGCCTCGCTGAGGGGGCCGTCGAGGCGGGATCGTCTCGGGTCTCGAAGGCCGACCGGTCGGAGAGGCTGGCAGGCCCGGCCGCCACTGACCTGCAAGCGCTCGACGTGACCCCGCGGGCTGCTCCGGCTGCTACTGGGTCCGGTACAACTGGCTCACCACCTGGTACGACTGGCAGGCCCAGGTAGCCGGGTGCACGTACTGTCGGGCAGGCAGCATGAGCTGGGTCTCCCACGGCCGCCGGACCGCGCACGAGGAAGCCACCACCGGCGCCGGTCAGCCCGAGCTTCTGCCGACGGGCGGGCCGTGCCGCACCTGTGAGAAGGCGATACGGCACCATACCCCCGCTACGACGGGAGGAAGCCCTCTGCGTCGCCGTATGACGCAGGGGGCTACTATTTTCGCAGCTCAGAGCCCTACCTGGGAGGGTGATCCGAGGGAGTTCTTAGGGAGTTCCCTCTGCCACGGGGGGTTCTCAGGGGGTTTCCGCGTGAAAGATCGCGGAACATCGAGAAACACCCGGAAACACTTAAACACCAGGTCGCAGCAGCCTTTGGCTCACTCGACGCAGGTCAGGCCCGCTCCGGGGTGGAGTACCCGACGTACCCGGCTCCGGCGGTCTGATCCGCGAGGCGAGTACCGCGAGCGCGCGCCAGGGGGCGGTGGGACACGGACTCCGCCGCCCTCCCCCGCGCGCGTGCCGGGCCGTGGCCGGCGGCGGCGCGGCCCTCGCCGAGCGCCGGCACGTCGGCCATGACCCGGCCGGGCCGCCGGACGCGCAGATCCGTCAGCAGACCGAGGATCCGCGCCCGCACCGACACGCGCGGACGGTGCGCCGTCCGGCGGACCGCGGCGCGGTGCCTGTCTGGGCCGGGTGGTCGAGGAGGGCGGGTCCGCGCGGGTCTGTGGCGTCTCCCTCCCCGTGCGCGAAGGCACCGGTCCTTGGGGGTCTGAGCCTGCTGGAGCGCTCCGGACGGACCGTCCTGCGCGGCCCGGTGCCGCCGGCCACCAGCCCGCCGTCCGGCTGCCCCTTCCGCGCCCGCTGCCGGAAGCGGACGGCACCTGCGCCACCGCCTTTCCGGCGGCGGAGTGACGGGGGCCGTCGGTGGCACTGCGTCCGTCCGCGGGAGAGGGCCGACCCGCCGGAGGTCACGAGCGGAGGCTGACGGGTATCGGCCGGCCCTGACCGGGGCATGCGTGTCATGGCACTCCCTGCCGCGAGCCGTGCGGCTCGGCGGTCGGCCGATACGAGAATGGTTCCATGGACGCACTGGTTCGGCGCTCGCCCTGGGTCGAGGTACTGGTCTGGTGTGTGGCGGTACTGAGCCTGACCGTCCTGGCCGCGGCGGCCGTCGTCCGCAGTACGGTGCTCGATCCCCAGTTCTACGGCCAGGTGCTGGAGGACGAGCGGGCCTACCAGCGCTTCTACGACGAGGTGCTGGTGGACCCGGGCAGTACGCCGTTCACCATCGACCTGCTTGACCGGCTGCCGGTTCCGCAGTCGACCATCACCTCGAACCTCAAGGTGGTGATCCCGCCGGAGACGCTGCGGACCATGGGCGAGGGCCAGATCACGGAGATGGTCCACTACCTGGAGGGCGACCGCGACCGGCTGCGGATCACGGTCGATCTGGAACCCGTCGTCGCGAACGTCGAACGGCTCAGCCAGGCCTACTTCGGTGATGCCGTCGCCGCGCTGCAGCAGCGGTCCGAACCGGACTACCAGGCCTTTGTGCAACGCCTGTCCGAACTGGTGGCGCGGGTGGTGGCCGGTGAGGCGCCGCTGGACGAACTGCCGACGCTGCCGCTGTCGCACAGCCAGGCGGTGACGGCCACCGACGCGCTGATGCGGCTGGTGCCCGACGGCCCCGAGCACGACGGCATCGGATCAACCGTGCGGACGGCGCTGGACCGGGGCGACGTGGCCTCGGCCCTGGCCGCGATCGCCCCGGCCGCCCTGACCGACCGGGTCCGGGCCGCCGCCGAGGAGCTGCTGCGGGAGGCGCGGCAGGGCACGTGGGTCGTGACCGTCGACATCGATCCCGACACCGAGGCGCTGGCTCCGCTGAACCGTGCCCGCTCCGTCACCCGGCTCTTCCAGGAGGTGGTGGAGCCGGCGGCGGCCGTGCTGTGCGCCGCCGCGCTCACCCTGCTGTGGCTCTCCACGCCCTCGCCCGCCAGGCGCCGGCTGATGCCACTCGGCTGGGTGCCGGCGGCCGCCGCCTCGCTGATGGCGCTCACGGTGCTCCTGCTGCGGCTCACGCTGGGCGACGCGCTGTTCGGCGCCCCGCCGTCGTGGCCACCGGCGGCGTCGGGCCTGCTCGCCGACGTCCAGGCCGCCGCTCTGGACCGGCTGCTCACCACCGCCGTCGTCGTCGCGGTGATCCTGCTGGCCGCGGGGGCCCTGCTGATCACCGTCGCCTGGGCCTGGCAGACCCGGCCCAGTGTGCCGGTCCTCACCGATCCCCGGCACGTTCCGGCGCTGACCTTCGCCGTCACGGCCCTCGCCCTGGTCGGGACGATGCTGGCGCCGGTGGCGATCACCGGTTCCTCCCCGCGCATCTGCCAGGGCAGCGCCGACCTGTGCGACGCCCGCTACGACGAGATCGCCCAGCTCGCTTCGCACAACGCGATGGCGACGACGGCCGACCGGTTCATCGGCCCCCTGCAGGACCCGGACATCGTCGGGCAGCTCGACGCCGGGGTGCGCGTCCTGCTCCTCGACACCCACCGCTGGGAGCGGGCCGAGGAGGTCGCGGAGCGGCTGAGCACCTCGGACTTCTCCCCGGCCGAGCGCCGTCGGCTGACCGGAATCCTGGAGCGGGTGAACCCGCCCCACCCGGGCCTTTGGCTGTGTCACTCGGTGTGCGGTGCCGGGGCCCTCGAACTGGTTCCTGCCCTGCGGCAGATCGGTGAGTGGCTGCGGGACAACCCGACGGAGGTCGTCACGCTGATCCTCCAGGACGGCGTGGACTCGGTGACGACCCAGGGTGCGTTCATCCGGGCCGGACTGTCCGGTCTGCTGTACGAGCCGGACACCGACCCGGACCGCCCCTGGCCGAAGCTCGGGGACATGATCGACAGCGGCCGGCGGCTGGTCGTCTTCGCGGAGAAGGCGGACGGACCCGCACCCTGGTACCGGAACCTCTACCGGTACGGCATGGAGACGCCCTTCGCCTTCCGCAGCCCGGACGAGATGTCCTGTGTGCCCAACCGCGGCGGCTCCGACAAGCGGCTGTTCCTGCTGAACCACTTCGTCACCGCGAACGGCGGGTTGCGGCTGGACGCCGGGGTCGTCAACTCGCGCCAGCGGGTGCTGGAGCGGGCGCACAACTGCGAGCGGCAGCGCGGCCGACCGGTCAACTTCATCGCGGTGGACTACGCGACGATCGGCGACGCGCTCGGCGCGGTCGACGAGCTGAACGCCGAACGCCTCAAGGACGACGACCGCGTCCCGGTCGAACGGTCACCGGGCCGGATCCGGGGCGCGCGGGACGCCCGCACGCCGGGCGCGGGGCAGGGGACGTGAGGGCGGCACGGTGCCCGGCGACACGGGCGTGCCACGTGTCGCCGGGCGGCCGGGCGGGCCGGGTGCCTACTGGTCGATCCTGAACTGGGAGCCGGGTTCGATCCGCACGTCCTCCTCGGCCGAGTTGGTGATCGTGACGTCGGTCAGGGTGGCGCTGCCCCGGGCGCCGCCCATCGCGAGGATGCCGGAGCCGTTGTTCGACCTGTCGATGCGGACATGGTCGATCCTCACGTTTGGCATCGCACCGCCTCCCGTCTTGAACTGGATGCCGTCGTAGGTCGAGTCGAGGATCTCGGTGTCCCGGATGGTCACGCCGGGGATGTCCCGGCCCTGCGCGAAGAGGGTGATGGCGCCGAACTCCTGCGCCTCGCCCCAGAACGCGCCGCCCGTCCGGTGCAGGGCGTTGCCTGCGATGAGGGTCTGCCCGGAGAAGGGCAGCGGGTCGTGGTCGGTGGCGAGCATGATGCCGGGGTAGTTCATGGTGTCGGAGATGACGTTGTTCTCGATGGTGTTGCCGTGACCGCCGTACACCGCGATGCCGTTGGCCCGCCACGGCAGCTGGATCGTGTTGTTGCGGAAGTGGTTGTCGTGGCCGACGTCCACGGAGGTGTCCTTGACGTACTTGCTGGCCCACACCGCGAGCGAGTCGTCACCGGTGTTGCGGAAGGACGAGTTGTAGACGGTGGAGTTGCGGGTGCCGTTGGCGAAGTTGATGCCGTCGGCGTAGGTGTCGCGGATGCGCACCCCCGTGAACCGCAGGCCGTCGCCGGGGCCCCACAGCTCGGGGATGTTCGCGTAGTCGCGGCCTACCCAGACGCCCACGTTGGCGTGTTCGATCCACACGTTGGTGATCTCGGTGTCCTTGCCGAAGCGGCCGTTGAGGCCGACGCCGCCCTCCTGGTTGCCGTCGCCGCCGCGGATGGTGCCCGAGCCGAAGATGGCGATGTCGGAGATCCGGGTGTTGTCGTCGATGTCGAAGCCGAAGTTGCCCTCGTGCGGGTGGTTGATGCCGCCGGCCTCGTGCGGCGGGGTCAGGGCGTAGAGCTGGGAGTGCCACATGCCGGCGCCGCGGACGGTGACGTCGCGGATGCCGACCTGGTTGTACTGGCCGCGGTTCTGCGGGTCGTCGGTGAGGATCTTCTGCTCCTGGCGCCACTGCCCGGCGGGGATCCACACGCAGTCGATCCGGCCGTTCTGGTCGTCGGTGACGGCGCGCTGGACGGCGTCGGTGTCGTCGAGCCCGTCGCCGGGGACGGCCCCGTACTCGGTGATGGAGGTGCAGTCGGCCGGCTTCTCCTTGGGCGGCGCGACCTGCTCCAGGTCGATCAGGTCGATGACGTAGAAGGCGGCCGTGTCGCCCGCGTCGCGCTGGAGGCGGAACTCGGTGCCCTGCGGGAAGGTCCGGTCCAGCAGCGCGTGGGACTCGTCGAACAGCCGCCGCGCGTCGCCGCCGGGCCGGTTGGTGAGTCCCTCGGGGTCGTCGGTGTTGCCGTACAGCCAGCTGTGCTTGGACGACAGGTTCAGCTTCTGCACGAACTCGCCGTCGGCGTAGAGGCTGATGGTGGCCTCGGTCCCACCGCCGCCGGGGGCGTCGGGGACGGAGTTGCGCACCACGATGGAGTTGGTGGGTGTGGTGGAGGTGAACTCGACGTAGTCGCCGCCGGAGTCGAGCCGGACGGACTGGCGGCCCGAGGACTCGGTGCCGAAGTCGGTGTGTCCGAAGGTCCGCTCGGCGTCGGTGGTGAGCAGCGTCCCGTCGTAACGGCCGTCCTCCGCCTCGTACTCGGTGTACGGCACGGCGGCGCCGCGTCCGACGACGAGGGACTTGGCGAGCACGTTGTTGTTCTCGTTGGTCTCGGTGACCACCGAGGTGGCGTCGGCGGTGGCGGTGAGCGTGACCCCGCCACCGGCCGCGGTCCAGGTGCCGCTGACCGGCACGTTCACCGTGGCGCCGGCCGCCACCTGTCCGGTCGTGCCGTTCAGGGTGGTGGAGCCGGCCTGGATCCGGGTCACGGAGCCCGCCTCGGCCGCACTGGTGCCGCGGTTGTGGACGGCGACGGTGAAGGAGACCTTCGCGCCCACCGCCGGGTCGGCCGGGTCGGTGGTGATGGAGCGCACCTCGAGGTCGGGTCCGGGGGCCCGGCCGACGACCAGCCGGTCGGTGGCGGCGCGGCTGTTGTTGGTGTCGTCCAGTTCGGCGACGGTGTCACGCGGGTCGACCACGGCGGCGACCGCGTAGCTGCCGGCCGTGTGGGTGCCGGTGGAGACGGCGACCTCGGCGGACTCGCCGGGGTCGAGCGCGGGGACCGAAGCGCTGCCGGCCGCCGTGCCCTCCACGGTGACCTCGGTGGTGGTGGCGGCCGAGGGTGCGGTGCCGGCGTTGCGGACGGTGGCGCCGACGGTGACCTCGTCGCGCTCGGAGGGCGCGGCGGGCGACCAGTCGAGGCCGGTGACCGTGAGATCGGGCGCGGGCGCCGCGGTGCCGAGGACCTGGAACTCGGCGACCTGGCCGCCGGGCGCGCCGGTGTTGGAGAAGAAGCGGAGCCGTACGTCGGAGACCCGGCCGCCGACCGGGATGGTCACCGCGTTGTCCCGGCCCGGGCTGAAGGCGTAGTCGGCGCGGTCGCGCAGCGGGGTGAAGTCGCTCTCGCCCTGGGCGCGGCCGGACACCTGGATGCTCTGGGTGCGGGCGGACCACACCGGATCCGGGTCGAGCTTGACCACGACACCGGTGACGTCCGCGTCGGCGCCGAGCTTGACGGTGAGGTCGGCCGGGTGGCCGGCGGCCTCCCAGTAGGTGGAGGTGGAGTCGTCGGTGGCGTTGGCCGCGACGTAGTTCTGGGTCGTCGAGGTGGCCTCGGCGGGTTTGTTGCGGGCGAGGTTGGTGCCGGTGGGCGGCGGGCCGGTGTCGGCGTCGTCGCCGTACACCTCCAGCTCGGCCAGCTGTGCGGCGTTCCAGCCGGTGTTGCCGGTGACGTCGACGCGGACGTAGCGGGCCTCGGAGGGGGAGTCGAGGTCGACGGCGACGGTGCCCGCCTGTGCCGGGGTGAACGCCCGTCCGTCCGAGGCGTCGAGGGTGCGGAAGGTGGAGCCGTCGGTGCTGCCTCTCAACGAGAGCGTCTGGGTCCGGCTCTCCCAGCCGGCGGGCAGTTTGAGGACCACCCGGTCGATGTCGCGTGCGGCGCCGAGGTCGACCTGCAGCCACTGCGGGAAGGAGCCGGCCGGCCCCTCCCAGTAGGTGGCCTGCTGTCCGTCGGTGGCGTTGCCCGCCGGGTAGGCGCCGTGCGAGCCGCCCGCGCTGGCCGGGCGGCCGAGGGCCAGGTTGACGTCGGCGGCGGCCGTGACCGGCGCCGTCGCCGCCTGCGCGGTGGCGGCGAACGGAAGCGGCAGCAGCCCGACCGTCAACAGCCCGGCGACGACGGCGCCCGTGAGCGTCCGCCGGCCGAGAGATCTCCGTCTCATGGGGGTCCTCTGTTCGGTGGGGAGTCGGGGAGCGGGCGCGACGGTCCGGCAAGCAGGAGGGAAACACCGACTCTGCGCGCCAATTGAGCGGTACAGTCGATTCTTTGCGGAAAGTGCGTCATCAGGTTTCTAGCGCGTCACCTGTTTGTCAACCGTCGCGGTAGAGGCGCGAGTTGATGCGCAAACGGCTTGCGTCGCTTACCACGTGCTTGCGCAGCACTTGAACTGGCAATCCAGGAGCACGGGGGGAGGAATGGGCTGTTCGAAGCTCGCAAGGCGCGCAAGTCATACACGAGGTGAGGAAACAAGAAGGGCCGGCCCGATGCCCTCAGGCATCGAGCCGGCCCCTTCCGGTGCGGGGTCCCCCCGGGGGACGGTCAGTCCGTGCCGGACTCCATCGCGGCGCGGTCCAGCAGCTCGTCGTCGGCGGAGACCTCGCCGCGGGAGGCGATGGCCTGGGCACCGCCCTCCGGCATGGCGCCGATCAGCCCGGTCGCGGCGGCCTGGGCGGCGCCGATGGCGGGGTTGGCGCTGCCGATCAGACCGAGCCCGGCGTACTGCTCCAGCTTGGCGCGCGAGTCGGCGATGTCGAGGTTGCGCATGGTGAGCTGGCCGATCCGGTCCACCGGACCGAACGCGGAGTCCTCGGTACGCTCCATGGAGAGCTTGTCCGGGTGGTAGCTGAACGCGGGTCCGGTGGTGTCGAGGATCGAGTAGTCCTCACCGCGCCGCAGCCGCAGCGTGACCTCGCCGGTGACCGCCGAGCCGACCCAGCGCTGCAGCGACTCGCGGATCATCAGCGACTGCGGGTCGAGCCAGCGGCCCTCGTACATGAGCCTGCCCAGGCGCCGCCCCTCGCTGTGGTACTGCGCGAGGGTGTCCTCGTTGTGGATGGCGTTGACCAGCCGCTCGTACGCCGCGTGCAGCAGGGCCATGCCGGGCGCCTCGTAGATGCCGCGGCTCTTGGCCTCGATGATGCGGTTCTCGATCTGGTCCGACATGCCCATGCCGTGCCGGCCGCCGATGGCGTTGGCCTCCATGACCAGGTCGACGGCGGAGGCGAACTCCTTGCCGTTGACCGTCACCGGGCGGCCCTGGTCGAAGCCGATCGTCACGTCCTCGGCGGCGATCTCGACCGACGGGTCCCAGAACCGCACGCCCATGATGGGCTCCACGGTCTCCACGCCGGTGTCGAGGTGCTCCAGCGTCTTGGCCTCGTGGGTGGCGCCCCAGATGTTGGCGTCGGTGGAGTACGCCTTCTCCGTGGAGTCCCGGTAGGGGAGGTCGTGGGCGACCAGCCACTCCGACATCTCCTTGCGGCCGCCCAGCTCGGTCACGAAGTCCGCGTCCAGCCACGGCTTGTAGATCCTGAGCTGTGGGTTGGCGAGCAGGCCGTACCGGTAGAACCGCTCGATGTCGTTGCCCTTGAACGTGGAGCCGTCGCCCCAGATCTGGACGTCGTCCTCGAGCATCGCCCGCACGAGCAGGGTGCCCGTGACGGCGCGGCCGAGCGGCGTGGTGTTGAAGTAGGCCCGCCCGCCCGAGCGAATGTGGAACGCCCCGCAGGTGAGCGCGGCCAGACCCTCCTCGACCAGCGCCGCGCGGCAGTCGACCAGGCGCGCGACCTCGGCGCCGTAGGCCTTCGCACGGTCGGGCACCGAGGCGATGTCGGGCTCGTCGTACTGGCCGATGTCGGCGGTGTACGTGCAGGGGACGGCGCCCTTGTCACGCATCCACGCGACCGCGACCGAGGTGTCGAGGCCGCCCGAGAAGGCGATACCGACGCGCTCGCCGGTGGGGAGGGAGGTGAGGACCTTGGACATAGGAAGAGTATGCATGATTACGCATGACCATGCAAAGCGTCCCTCGTCACCGGGCCGGCATCGCCACGTACTGGTACTCCAGGAACTCCTCGATCCCCGCCCTGCCGCCCTCCCGGCCCAGACCCGACTGCTTGACGCCGCCGAAGGGCGCGGCGGGATTGGACACCAGGCCGGTGTTGAGGCCGACCATGCCGACCTCCAGGCGTTCGCTGACCCGCAGGGCGCGGTCCAGGCCCTTGGTGAAGACGTAGCCGACGAGCCCCCAGGGGGTGTCGTTGGCCCGGCGCACGACCTCGTCCTCGTCCTCGAACGTGAGGATCGCCGCCACGGGGCCGAATATCTCCGTCCCCGTCAGACGGCTGTCCGGAGAGACGTCGGTGAGCACCGTGGGCGGGTAGAAGCAGCCGGGCCCCTCGGGCGTGCGGCCGCCGACCAGCACCCGGGCACCCCGCTCCACCGCGTCGGCGACCAGGTCCTCGACCTTGGCGCGCCCGGCCGCGTCGATGAGCGGGCCGACGTCGACGCCGTCACCGGCGCCGGGCCCCATCACGAGTGCCCCCATCCGCCGGGCCAGCCGGTCCGCGAACTCCTCGGCCACCGAGCGGTGCACGAAGAAGCGGTTGGCGGCGGTGCAGGCCTCGCCCATGTTGCGCATCTTGGCGACCATGGCGCCGTCCACGGCCGTGTCCAGGTCGGCGTCGTCGAAGACGACGAACGGCGCGTTGCCGCCCAGCTCCATCGAGGTCCGCACGACCGTGTCCGCGCACTGTGCCAGCAGCAGCCGCCCCACAGCCGTCGAACCGGTGAAGGACAGCTTGCGGAGCCGCCCGCCACGCAGAAGCGGTTCGCACACCTCCCCCGCCCGGGAGGTGGTGACGACGTTCAGCACGCCGTCGGGCAGGCCCGCCTCCTTCAGGGTCGCCGCGAGGGCCAGGCCGGAGAGCGGGGTCTGGGGAGCCGGCTTGAGCACCATCGTGCAGCCGGCCGCGATCGCGGGGCCGATCTTGCGGGTGCCCATGGCGAGCGGGAAGTTCCACGGGGTGATCAGCAGACAGGGTCCGACCGGACGCCGGGAGAGCAGCATGCGGTTGCGTCCGTCCGGCAGGACGCCGTGGCCACCGTCGATCCGGACGGCCTCCTCGGAGAACCAGCGGAGGAACTCGGCGGCGTAGGCGACCTCGCCCCTGGCCTCGGCCAGCGGCTTGCCCATCTCGGAGGTCATCAGGTGCGCGAGCTCGTCCGTGCGCTCCAGGAGGATCTCGTACGCGCGGCGCAGGATCTCGCTGCGCGCCCTCGGCGCCGTCCGGGCCCACTCCTCCTGGGCCTGGACCGCCGCCTCCTCGGCGAGCCGGGCGTCCTTGGGTCCCGCGTCGGCGACGTGGCACAGGATCTCGCCGGTCGCCGGATCGTCCACGGGCATCACGGCGCCGTCCGCGGCGTCCACCCAGGAACCGCCGACGAACAGCTGTGTGGGGGTGTCGGTCATGGGGTCCCTCCTGATCGGCCGATGTGTCGTCTGTGCGGTCCGGGTCGCCGGGCGCCGCGCGGCGGGCGTCACCGGCCCGCCGCTCCCGACGTACCGGCCTCGACGGCCGCGGCCCACGCCCGGAGTCCCTCGTCCACGGCCGTCTCGTCGATCACCAGTGCCGGGATCATCCGCACCACCTGGTTCCAGGCCCCGCAGAGCAGGAGGAGCAGTCCCTCGTCGACGGCGGCCCGCTGCACCCGGGCGGCGGTCCCGGGGTCCGGCTCGCCGTCCGCGGTGACGAACTCACTCGCCAGCATCAGCCCCATGCCCCGGACGTCGCCGACGGCCGGTGTCCGGGCCGCCACCGCCTCCAGTCCGTGGCGCAGCCGGGCGCCCATCGTCCCGGCGTTCTCGACGAGCTTCTCGTCGCGCACGACGTCCAGCGTGGCGCAGGCGGCCGCGCAGGCGACCGCGTTGGCGCCGTAGGTCCCGCCCTGCGAGCCCGCCCAGGCCTTGCGCATCAGCTCCTCGGGGGCGGCGATGCCGGACAGCGGGAAGCCGCTGGCCAGGCCTTTGGCGGTGACGAGGATGTCGGGGCTGACGCCGAAGTGCTCGTGGCCCCAGAACCGGCCGGTGCGGCCCACCCCGGTCTGCACCTCGTCCAGGATCAGCAGGAAGCCGTGCCGGTCGGCCCGCTCCCGCAGGCCCTGCAGGAAGGCGCGGTTCGCCGGTACGTACCCGCCCTCGCCCAGGACCGGCTCGACGACGACGGCGGCCGTGTCGGCGGGTGAGGAGATCGTCTGGAGGGTGTAGTCGAGTTCCCGCAGGGCGAAGCGGGTGGCGGTCTCCTCGTCCCAGCCGTAGCGGAAGGCCGTCGGGAAGGGGGTGACGACCACGCCGCTCATCAGCGGTGAGAATCCGGACCGGAAGCGCGTTCCGGAGGTGGTCATGGAGGCGGCCGCCACCGTGCGGCCGTGAAATCCACCGTGGCAGACCAGGACGTTGGGACGGCCGGTGGCCTGGCGGGCCAGCCGGAGCGCGGCCTCGACCGCCTCGCTGCCTGAGTTGGTGAAGAACAGACTGTCCAGGCCGGCCGGGAGCACCTCGCCGAGCTTGTCGACCAGACGCCGCAGCGGCTGGTGCATGACGGTCGTGTACTGGCCGTGGACCAGGGTCCCCACCTGCTCCTGGGCGGCGGCCACGACCCTCGGGTGGCAGTGTCCGGTGCTGGTGACGCCGATGCCCGCGGTGAAGTCCAGATAGCGGCGGCCGTCCTCGCCGTGGATGTGGACCCCCTCGCCCCGGACCGCCACCACGGGGGTGGCCTGGCGAAGGTGCGGCGACAGTGCGGTCATGCTCGTCTCCCGGCCTGCTCGTCGGTCTCCTGCGGTGCCCCCAGCCTTCCCGTCGCGGCAGGTCCCGCAACGCGTGATCTGTCCGGCCCTGGCCCGGTGTCCGGACGATGTGTCAGCCGTTCGGCGCACCCGGCACCGCCCGCCCGCGCCCCCGCCGCGCCCCGAGCGCTCTTGCACAGGTCAGCGAGGCTTGTCAGAGTGACCAGGGCGCGGCAGGGAGGCACCGTGAGCGAGAACCGGCAGCAGGGCCCGGCGGGCCGCTCGCCCACGGTGGCCGACATCCTGGCCCTGCCGGTCCTGGCCGGGGGCGGTCCGCGGGTGGTCACCGGCGAGGAGTCCGTCGACCGTCCGGTCCGCTGGGTCCACATCACCGAACTGACGGACCCCGCCTCCTTCCTCAAGGGCGGCGAACTCGTCCTCACCACCGGCATGCCCCTGCCCGACGACCCGGCCGGAGTCCGCCGCTACGTCGACGAACTCGCCGCCGTCGGTGCCGCCGCCCTGGTCATCGAGCTGGTACGCCGCTACCACCGGCCGCCCGACGCCCTGGTCCAGGCCTGCCGTGCGCGCGGCCTGCCGCTCGTCACTCTCGCCAGGGACGTCAACTTCCTGGAGGTCACCCAGGTCGTCCACACCCTGATCCTCGGCCACCAGGCGGAGGCGATGCGCCGGACCCAGCGCGTCCACGAGGCGTTCACCGCCCTCACCCTGCGGGGCGCGGGACCCGAGGAGGTCCTGCGGGCCGGGGCGGAGATGAGCGGCCGCACGGTCGTGCTGGAGAACCTGGTCCACCGGGCGCTGGTCTGCGAGCCGTCCGGGGCCACGGCTCAGGCCGCGCTCGCGCAGTGGGAACGGCGCTCGCGCACCACACCGGCCACCGACCGCGCCGGGGTGGCGGGGCCCGAGTGCTGGCTCACGGCCCCGGTGGAGTACCAGGGCGAGAGGTGGGGCCGGGTGGTCATGCTCCCCGGCCGGGCCTTCGGACCCGAGGACGTTACGGTGCTGGAGCGGACCGCGATGGCGCTCACCATCGCCCGTCTCACCCACCCCACGCCCTGGGAACGCACCGCCCACCGCAACGCGCTGCGCGATCTGGTGGAGCAGCGTCACCGCTCCCCCGCGGACGCTCGGGCCCGCGTCGCGGCCCTGGGGCTGCCCGTGGAGCACGCCCGCTTCGTCGCCGTCCTCGCGGACCTGCCGTCCGAGGAGGACACCGCGGCCGCCGAGACCCGCCTCGCCGAGGAGCCGGCGACGACGGGAGCGCGGGCCCTCGTCGGGCTCCTGTCCCCCACCCGCCTCGGCGTGCTGCTGGCGCTGCGCCCGTCCCGGCCGTGGCGCGAAGCCGTCGAGCGGCTGAGCCGGACCGCCCTTGGCGCGGCCCCGGATGCGGCCGTGAGCGTCGGCCCGCCGGCCGACGACCTCGCCGGTGTGGCCCGTTCGTTCCGCGAGGCGGCCCGGGTGGCCGAGGCCACCGAACCCGGCCGGCTGCTCCCGCCCGGCCGCTCCTTCCACGAACGGTCCGACATCGGCCTGCGTCGCCTGCTCTTCGCCCTGCGCGACGATCTCCGCGTCCAGGACTACGCGGAACGGCAGTTGGGCCCGCTTCTCGACCACGACGCCCGGCACGGCACCGGTCTCGTGCCGACCCTGCGCGGCTATCTGGACGCCGCGGGCAACAAGACCGCGGCCGCCCGCGCCTGCGGCCTGTCCCGGGAGACCGTCTACCAACGGCTGCGCACCATCGAGCGGTTGCTCGGCCGCGACCTGGAGTCCGGCGAGCAGCGCACCGAACTCCACGTGGCCCTGCACGCACTCGACGCGCTGCGGGCGCACCCCTCCACCGGCCGGGACCGGCCGTCCAGCGGATGAACCGGTGCCGCCCGTGGACGCGCGCACAGGCGTCGTGGCCAGGACCGATGAGTTTCTCCCCGGCCCCGGGTCGAAGGGGTACACGGACCGGACGCCAAACGTTGAGGAACCCCCATGCGTACTCTGATCAGCACTGCGTTCGTCTCGCTCGACGGTGTCGTGGAGGCCCCCGGCGGCGAGCCCGGCTACCGGAACTCCGGGTGGACCTTCACCCACGTGGACTTCCTCCCCGAGGCGTTCGAGATCAAGGGCCGGGAGCAGGGCGAAGCCGCGGCTATGCTGCTGGGCCGGGTGAGCTACGAGGCGTTCAGCCCGGTGTGGCCCGACATGACGGAGTTCGCCGCATACCGGACGATGCCGAAGTACGTCGTCTCCACCACCCTCACCGAGGACGGCCTGGCGGCGGACTGGGGCGAGACGACGATCCTGCGCTCGCTCGACGAGGTCGCCGCACTGAAGAGACCGAGGGCGGCCCGGTCATCGTCCACGGCAGTGCCGCCCTGAACCACGGTCTCTCGGACGCCGGCCTGATCGACCGCTACCACCTGCTGGTGTTCCCGCTCCTCCTCGGTGCGGGCAAGCGGCTGTTCAGCGCCACGGACAAGGACGCCCAGAAGCTGAGGCTCGTCGAGCACGAGGCCTACGCCAACGGCCTGCAGAAGAACGTCTTCGACGTCGTCCACTGAGCCTGCCTTCACCCGGCGGTGGTGCCGGGTACCGTGCCCCGGGACCACCGCCCGTCGTACCGCCGGCGGCTCAGGCGCCCGCGGCCGCCTCCTGCGTGAACACCGCGTGCAGCCGCCGCCTGTGGTCGACCCGGCGCTCCGGACCGGTGAGGGCGACCGTCGCCGTCAGGAGCGGGGCGGTGCTGGACGCGGCGAGCCGCAGCTCCAGGCCGCCCGGCTCGACGACGCGGCGGCCGTCGCGGCCGGTGAACGAGGCCAGGTCGGCGGGCACCTCGACGCGCACCCGGCGGGCCTCGCCCGGCGCCAGCGGCACCCGCGTGTAGCCGACGAGACGCTGTACCGGCTGGACGACGGAGGCGACCGGGTCGTGCAGATAGAGCTGTACGACCTCGGTGCCGTGCCGTTCGCCGGTGTTGCGGACGGTCAGTTCCAGCGAGAACTCGCCGTCGGTGGGCGCCTCCTCGGTGTGCACCACGAGGTCGCTCCAGGCGAACGTGGTGTAGGTGAGCCCGTGCCCGAAGCCGAAGGCGGGCGTCGGGTCGATGTTGGACACCTCGCTGGCGTGGGCGAGCCGCGCCCCGAGATAGGTGGTCGGCTGGGCACCGGCTCCGCCGGGCACGCTCACGGGCAGCCTGCCGGTGGGACCGGTGCGCCCGCTGAGCACACCGGCGATCGCGGCGGTGCCCTCCTCGCCGGGGAAGAACGACTGCACGATCGCGGCGGACTCGGCCACGGCCCGGCCCAGGGCGTAGGGACGGCCGGCGAGCAGCACGGTGACCACCGGTTTGCCGCAGTCGAGCAGCGCGTCGAGAAGCTGCTGCTGGGCGCCGGGCAGGGCGAGGGACTCGGCGTCGCAGCCCTCACCGCTGGTACCACGGCCGAACAGGCCCGCGCGGTCGCCGAGGACGGCGACGACGATGTCCGCCTCGCGGGCCGTGTCCACCGCCTCGCCGATGCCGGACAGCTCACCGTCGTCGACTCCGGTGCCGCGGGCGACGGTGATGTCCGCGTCGGGGAACTCGGCGGCCAGGGTGTCGCGCAGGGTCGGCAGGTCGATGCCCACCGGGACCTCCGGGTGCTGCACGCCGACGTGCCGCGGGAAGGAGTAGCAGCCCAGTACGGCCGTCGCCTCGGTGGCGTTGGGGCCGACCAGGGCGATGCGGCGGGGCCGGGCGAGCGGCAGGGTGCCGTCGTTGGTGAGCAGGACGACCGACTTCTCGGCGACCTCGCGGGCCAGTTCCCGGTTCTCGGGCCGGTCCAGGTCGATCCTGCCGCGCAGCGCTTCCGGATCGTCCAGGTCGACGCCGTCGAGCGCGGCCGGTACCGGGCTCCAGTCCGGGTCGAGCAGTCCGAGCGCCGCCTTCTGGCCGAGCACGCGGCGCAGCGCCCGGTCGATGAGCGCCTCCGGGACACGTCCCTCGGTCACCGCTTCGACGAGCGGCGCGCCGAACGTCTTGACCGTGGGCAGCTCGATGTCGACGCCCGCTTCGAGCGCGGCACCCGCGGCGCCGGCCCAGTCGGCGACGATGCCGTGCAGGGTCTTGAGGAAGGCGATGCCGAAGTAGTCGGCGACGACGGTGCCCTCGAAGCCCCAGGTGTCGCGCAGCAGCCCGGTCAGCAGCGTCTCGTCGGCCGCGGCCGGCACACCGTCGGTGTCGGTGTACGCGTGCATCACCGAGCGGGCACCGCCCTCGCGGATCGCCATCTCGAAGGGGGGCAGCAGGACGTCGGCGCGTTCGCGCGGGCCCACGGAGGAGGGGGCGAGGTTGCGGCCGGCGCGGGAGGCGGAGTAACCGACGAAGTGCTTGAGGGTGGCGATGATGCCGGCGGACTCCAGGCCCCGCACATAGGCGGTACCGATGGTGCCGACGAGGTAGGGGTCCTCTCCGATGGTCTCCTCCACCCTGCCCCAGCGGGCGTCGCGGACCACGTCGAGGACGGGCGCGAGGCCCTGGTGGACGCCCACGGACCGCATGTCGCGGCCGATGGCGGCTGCCATCCGGCGCACCGCGTCCGGGTCGAAGGTGGCGCCCCAGGACAGCGGAACGGGGTAGGCGGTGGCGCCCCAGGCGGCGAAGCCGGCCAGGCACTCCTCGTGTGCGACGGCGGGGATGCCGAAGCGGTTCGCCGAGGTGATGCGGGCCTGGGTGCGCATGAGGGAGAGCGCGCCGAGCGCGGGGTCGACGGGCACGGAGCCGAAGGGGCGCGTGAGCTGGCCGAGGCCGGCGGGCACCAGCGCGTCGAGGTCGACCGCCTCCTCCATGTCGTGCTGGTGGGGGGCCACTTCGCCGCCCTTGTCGGAGGCGCCGACCCATACTCCGTAGAGCTGGGCGATCTTCTCCTCGAGGGTCATCGCACCGATGAGTGCGTCGACTCTGGTGGCGACGGGGTGGGTGGGGTCGTTCCAGAGGGGGATTTCGGGGGTGGTCTCTACGGCCACGTTGGCGGTCACTTTCCTCCGACACCCATCAGCCCCTGGACCAGGGCGCGACGGGCGAACAGGTAGACGAGCAGGATGGGCACCATGGACAGCACCACGGCTCCCAGCAGACCGGGGATGTCGATGCCGTGCGCGGTCTGGAAGTTGTACAGACCCAGCGTGACCACCTTGGTGGAGTCGGACTGGGTCAGGACGAGCGGGAACAGGAAGCCGTTCCACGCCTGGAGCGCGGAGAACACCACGATCGTGGACAGTCCGCCGCGGGACAGCGGCACGACGAGCTGGAAGAACATGCGCCGCGGGCTCGCACCGTCCATGGCCATGGCCTCGTACAGCTCCGGCGAGATGTCGCGCATCGCGCCGCTGAGGATCAGCGCGGACATCGGCAGGCAGAACGCGGCCGTGGGCAGGATGACACCGAGGAGGTTGTCGTACAGCCCGGCTTCGCTGATCAGGTAGAACATCGGCACGATCACGGCCTGGGCCGGGATGGCGAGGCCGAGCAGGAACAGCCGGAAGATCGCCGACGTGGTCCGGCCGCGGCTGCGGACGATCGCGTAGGCGAGCGGCGGGACCAGCAGCAGGACGATGCCGATCACACAGGCGGTGACGACGAGTGTGTTGAGGAAGTACTGGCCGAAGCCGGAGTCGAAGGCGCCGGTGTAGTTGTCCAGCGTGAAGCTGTCCGGGATCGAGACCGGGCCGTTCTCGGCGTAGTCCTGGCGGGTGCGCAGGGTCGCGGCGAGCATCACGTACAGCGGCAGGCCGACCAGGACGAGCCAGAAGAGCGAGCCGGCGCCGGCCACGTAGTTCGGTCGGCGCCTCATGACACACCCTCCATGGAACTGCGCATCTTGTCGTAGCCGGAGACCCGGACGACGATCAGCGAGATGACCGTGGCCGCGACGACCAGGGCGAGGGCGATCGCGGAGCCGGTGCCGTAGTCGAAGCTCCTGAACGCCTTGTCGTACATGTAGTAGGCGCTGATGGTGGTGTCGGTGCCGGGGCCGCCCTGGGTCAGGATGAGGACCGTCTCGAACGTGGTCAGGCCGCCGACGATCATCAGGATCATCGAGGTGATCATGGAGGTGCGCAGCTGCGGCAGTGTGATGTGGAAGAACTGCCGGTAGCGGCCCGCCCCGTCGATCTCCGCCGCCTGGTACAGCATCTGCGGGACCGCTCGGGCGGCGCCCTGGTAGATCAGCGTGTGGAACGGGGTGAACTGCCAGGTGCTGACGAACGCCAGCACCCCGATGGCGGTGGCCTGTTCGCCGAACAGGTTGCCGTCGCCGAACAGCCAGGTGGCCTCGGCCGGGATGCCGAAGTTCGGGTCGAGCAGCGCCCGCCACAGCACGGACACGGCCGTCGCGGACAGCAGCAGCGGGACGAAGTAGATGACCGAGAGGACGGCGCGGTTGCGCTGGTGACCGGCGGCCCAGACGCCGAGCAGGATGCTCAGCGGGGTCTGCAGGAGCACGCCGAGCACGGTCAGCAGCAGGGTCAGCCAGATGCTCTTGAGCATCACCGGGTCGTCGATGAGGCGCGACCAGTTGTCCGTGCCGACGAACTCGGGCGAGCTGATCCCGTCCCAGCTCATGAAGGACAGCACCGCCACCATGATCAGCGGGACGATCGCGAAGAGGGCGAAGAACACTGCGGCGGGCAGCGCCCAGGCGAAGCCGGGGCGGCCAACCTTCGTCGTGGACGAGGCGGGCGGCCGCCGCCGGGACCCCTTGCGGGGTCCGGCGGCGGGCCGGGCGCTCGTGATCTGTGTGGTCATGAGCCGTTCGTCACTCGGTCGGGAGGGCCTGCATGGCCTTGATGAAGCCGTCCGTGTCGAGCTGTCCGTTGAAGAACTGCTGGATGGCCTTGTGCATGTCCGAGCTCGCCTTCTGCGGGTACGCCTGGTCCCACGACAGCTGGAACGACGGGGCGTCGGCGACGAGGTCGTACTGGAAGCGCGAGTACTCGGGGGTGCCCGAGCCGTCGATGAACTTGTCCGTGTTGGTCGTGGTCGGCAGGTTGCCGATGTCCAGCTGCGCCTTGACGAACTCGTCGGAGTACATGAGCTTCAGGAACTCGGCGACGGCCTCGGGATGCTTGGTCTTCTTCATCACCGAGTAGTAGTTGTTGGTGTTGCCGGCGACGTTGGCCGGGTCGCCCTTGCCGCCCTCGACGGTCGGGAAGGCGCTGTAGCCGAGGTCCTTCTCGGCGAAGTCCTTGTGGTCCGTCAGCTGCTGGGAGAAGTACCAGGAGCCCATCAGCTCGAAGCCCGCCTTGCCCGAGGCCACCAGCTGCACCGAGCCCCCGTTGGTGTACTTGACGGAGTCGTAGTTCTTGCCGAAGGCGCCGGAGTCGACGAGCTCCCTGATCATGTCCAGGGCCTTCTTGCTGTCCGCACTCTCCCAGGCGCTCTTGTCGCCCCCGACGGCCTTCGCGAACAGCTCCGGTCCGGCTATGCGGTCGTAGAGGTACTGGAACCACATCTGGGTGGGCCAGACGTCACCGCCGCCGAGCGCGATGGGGGTGACGCCCTCGTCCTTCAGCTTCCCGACCGCGTCGAGCAGTTCGTCCCAGGTCTTCGGCGGCTCGACGCCCGCCCCGTCGAGGACCGCCTTGTTGTGGAAGAGCAGGACCGGCTGGGTGCCGCGCATCGGGATACCGTACGGCTTGCCGTCGACGACGGCGTTGTCGAAGACGGACGGCAGGAACTTGCTCTTGAGGTCCGGGTTCTTCTTGATGAAGTCGTCCAGCGGCAACAGCAGATCGGCCTTGACGAACGGCTTGATGCTGCCGCCGCCCCAGTTGAAGAAGACGTCCGGGGCCTGCGGGGTGCTGATGATCGTCTGGAGCTTCTGCTGGTAGTCGGCACCGGGGATGGTGTCGAGGACGGCCTTGACATCGGACGTCTTGTTGAACTTGTCGATGATCCGCTTCTCGACCTTGTTGGTGGCGTCCCCGTAGACCAGGACATGGATCTTGCCGTCGTCCGACGACGCCCCGCCGTTCCCGTCACCGCAGGCTGACAGGCTCAGCGCCAGGGCGAGCGTCGCGCCGGTGGCGACCAGTCTGGGCAAGCGCGCACGTGTCTTCATCGTTCGCCTCTCGAAAGTTTCGGCATCAACACCGAAAGTCCATGCTGGTCGGACAGTAAAGTGAGACGTGATTTCCGGTCAATGGGCGTGCGGGCGCCGACTCAAAACGTTATCGATCGCATGGCCTATCCTGCCTGCATGCACGGTGGAATTGAGGTGGGAGCGAGGGTCACCCTGGCCGAGGTGGCGAGAGAGGCGGGGGTCTCCCCTCCGACAGTTTCGAAGGTCCTCAACGGTCGTTCGGATGTCGCCAGTAACACCCGGGCCAGGGTCGAGCAGCTTCTGGAGGTGCACGGCTACCGCCGCCGCACCCCGAGCCCACCGCGCTCGCCGCTGGTCGAACTCGTCTTCCACGAGCTGGACAGCGTCTGGGCGATGGAACTGGTCCGGGGCGTCGAGAACGTCGCCGGGGCCAACCGGACCGACGTGGTGCTCACCCGCAGCGGCACCCGGCACGCGCCCGCGCCGGACTGGATCGAAGGTGTGCTCAGGCGCCGGCCGCTGGGCGTCGTGCTGGTCTTCTCGTCGCTCCCCGCGGAGGTCAAGCAACGGCTCCGCTCCTGGGACATCCCCTTCGTCATCGTCGACCCGGCCGGCGACCCCGACCCCGACGTCCCTTCCGTGGGCTCCGCCAACTGGGCGGGAGGCCTGGCGGCGACCCGCCATCTCACCGACCACGGACACGAACGCGTCGCGATCATCACCGGGTTCGAGGACATGCTGTGCTCGATGGCCCGTCTCGACGGCTACCGCTCGGCGATGACCATGGCGGGGCTGCCGATCGACCCGGCGCTGGTCCGGTACGGCGAGTACCACGTGCAGAGCGGCTTCGAGCACGGCATGGACCTGCTCGCCGGTCCCGGCCGGCCGACGGCGGTCTTCGCTGGCAGCGACCTCCAGGCACTCGGCGTGCTGGAGGCGGCCCGGATCCGGGGACTGCGCGTGCCGCAGGACCTCTCGGTCGTCGGCTACGACGACGTGCCGCTGGCCCAGTGGTCGAGCCCGCCGCTGACCACCGTCCACCAGCCGCTGCGGCACATGGCCGAGGAGGCCACCCGCATGCTCTTCCGCCCGGACGAGCCCGGCCGGGCGGGCCGGCGCATCGAGCTGGCGACCCATCTCGTCGTACGGCAGAGCACGGCGCCGCCGGGCGAGGATCCGAAGGGGCCCGGCGGCGCGGGTCCGTGACGGGGATCCGCGGGCTCCGCCACCGGACCGGGTCGGCGGATACGTCGGCCATGCGCTCGTCGTAACCGGTCGCGGGGCCGACGCCCCGGCCGGCCGCCCACCGGTTCTCCGTGGCCGCCTCGAAGGCCACCGGCACGACGTCCTCCCCGGGCACGTCCGCGTGGAGCCGGAGGCTGTCGACGATCGTGCCCGTCGTTCCGCGCCGCGTACGCTTCGTCGACGTCCCAGGTGTCGTGGAGGGAGTACGACGCGTCAACCTGGTGTCGATGCCGGGCCCGGTCAGGGCACCGGACCACCCTCCGATCCGGAACCGGCCCTCGGCCGGCATCGGCCGCGCGTGCCGTGCCCCTGCGGGCCGACCCGGCACGCGCGGCGACACGCGCGTCCGGTGCCAGCGCCTCGGCCCAGCCACCCACGACGGCCATGCCGTCGCCACGAGCACGAATGGGGACGGCGCGCATAGCTCGCCGCCAAACTATGGTGCCTCGCCACATACGCGTCTCGCCTGGCCGTTCCTACGGTATGGCGACACCCGACCGTCCCCGCAGATCCCCAGGAAGTGGTGCCGATGTCGTCGCCCGCAACCGCTCCGCCGGCCCCGAACAGCCTCAGGCGCGTCGTCGCCGCGTCCCTCATCGGCACCACCATCGAGTGGTACGACTTCTTCCTCTACGGTTCCGCCGCCGCTCTCGTCTTCAACAAGCTGTTCTTCCCGGACTCCGACCCGCTGGTCGGCACGCTGCTGTCGTTCCTGACGTACGCCGTGGGGTTCGCCGCGCGCCCAGTGGGGGCCCTGGTGTTCGGACACTACGGTGACCGGCTCGGGCGCAAGAAGCTGCTGGTGCTGAGCCTGTTGATGATGGGCGGGGCAACCTTCGCGATCGGGCTGCTGCCCACGCACGCGACCATCGGTACGGCCGCTCCCGTGCTGCTGACCGTGCTGCGGCTCGTCCAGGGCTTCGCCCTCGGCGGTGAGTGGGGCGGGGCCGTGCTGCTGGTGTCCGAGCACGGGGACGCGCGGCGGCGCGGGTTCTGGGCGTCGTGGCCGCAGACCGGGGCGCCTGCGGGGCAGCTGCTCGCGACCGGCGTGCTGTCCCTGCTGACGGCCGTGCTGTCCGACACCGCGTTCGACAGCTGGGGCTGGCGGATACCGTTCCTGCTCTCGGGTGTCCTGGTCATGGTCGGCCTGTGGATTCGTCTGTCCGTCGACGAATCGCCGGTCTTCAAGCAGGCGTTGGCCCAGGCGGAGACGCGAAAGGCGAAGGCCGAGCCGATGCCGCTGGTCTCGGTGCTGCGGCACCACTGGCGCGACGTGCTGATCGCGATGGGCGCCCGGATGGCCGAGAACATCAGTTACTACGTCATCACGGCCTTCATCCTCGTCTACGCCACGACCGCGGCCGACGTCTCCAAGCAGACGGCGCTCAACGCGGTGCTGATCGCCTCGGCCGTGCACTTCGCGGTCATCCCGGCCTGGGGCGCGCTGTCGGACCGGATCGGCCGGCGTCCCGTGTATCTGCTGGGCGCTGCCGGTGTCGGGCTGTGGATGTTCCCGTTCTTCATGCTGATCGACTCCGGTCACTTCGGCGGTCTGCTGCTCGCGGTGACCGTGGGACTGGTGCTGCACGGCGCCATGTACGCGCCCCAGGCGGCCTTCTTCACCGAGATGTTCGCGACCCGGATGCGCTACTCCGGGGCCTCCATCGGCGCCCAGTTCGCCTCCGTCGCGGCCGGCGCACCGGCGCCGCTGATCGCCACCGCGCTGCTGTCCGAGTACGACAGCTCGACGCCGATCTCCCTCTACGTCATCGCCGCGGCCGTGCTGACGCTGATCGCCGTGGGCGTGGCCAGGGAGACACGCCACCGGGATCTGACGCAGATCGACTCCGTCCCCGAGGACGGGGACGGGGCGGTGACCGCCTCCCGCACGCAGGGGGCGCGCACGGTCTGAGCCGCCCCGTAACCAGCCCCCGTACGCCCGTGCGTGCGGGGGTCAGTGCTGTGCCGGGACGGACAACCGGTGGAGCCTGAGGGCCAGTTGTATCTCCAGTGCGCGGTCGGGGCTCTGCCAGTCGTCGCCCAGGAGCCGGCCGACGCGCTCCAGGCGCTGGGCGACCGTGTTCACGTGGACGTGCAGTGCCTCCTTGGTGCGGGCCGGGCTCATGCCGCAGGCGAAGTACGCGTCGAGGGTGCGCAGGAGTTCGGTGCCGCGCCGCTCGTCGTAGGCCACGACCTGGCCGATGGTGCGCTCGACGAACCCGGGCACGTTCCGGTCCCCGGCGAGCAGCAGGCCCAGGAAGCCGAAGTCCTCGGCCGCGGCGCCGTCCCCGGAACGGCCCAGCAGACGCAGGGCGTCGAGGCAGCGTCCGGCCTCGGTATAGGCGGCGGCCACGGCGTCGGGGCGGGCGGCGAGGTCCGCCACGGGGGCGGAGGCGCCGACGGTGACGGCCCCGTGGACGGCCCGGCCCAGGTGCCGCGCGGTGCGGCGGGCCAGACCGGTGGCACCGTCCCCGGAGGCCAGGGGCAGCAGCAGTACGGTGCCGCCGTCCCGGGCGGCGGCCAGGCCGCGCCGGGTCGCGGCGAGGTGGGAGGCCGCGGCCCACAGGCGTCTGCGCGCGTCCGCCTCCTGGTCGGCGTCGGGAGGGGTGGCGTCGAGGCGGGCGGCGAGCACCACGTGGGTGGCGGAAAGGTCGGCGTGCAGTCGTCGGGCCCGGTCGCTCAGCAGGCGCGGATCGCGGTCGCGGGCGTCGAGCAGGTCGTCCAGCAGCTCACCGCGCACGCGCTGTTCGGCCTCGGCGGCGGAACGGCGGGCGAGCAGCAGCAGGGAGGTGACCATCGCGGCGCGTTCCAGGGTGAGCTGGTCGACGGGGTCCAGGCCCGGGTGACCGCGCAGGACGAGGGCGCCGAACAGTTCGTCGCCCGCAGTGACGGCGGCTATCCAGTCGTCCTCGTGCCGCACCGCGTGTCCCTCGGCCCGGGACGCCTCCAGGGCACGCGCCGGCGCGGCCTCGGTGAACTCGACGGTGCCGGCCAGGACCTGTGAGACGGCGGCGGCCACGTCGTGCACCCCGCCGCCGCGCAGGACGGAGTTCGGCGAGCCGGTCGTGGACGTCGGAGGCGCGCTCGATGACACCGCTGCGGTCCCGGATGATCTCGTTGGCCCGTTCCAGTCCGGCGAGGGCCGAGCGGGTCTCGGCGAGCAGGTTCGCGGTGTCGATGGCGGCGGCCGCGAGAGCGGCGAAGGAGCCCAGCAGGGCGATCTGCTCGCGTTCGAAGACCCGGGCGCGCCGGTCCGCGGCGAAGAGCACACCGATGACGTGGTGGCCGAGCGTCAGGGGCACGCCGAGGATGGCGACCAGGCCCTCGTCGCGTACACCCGCGTCGATGGTGCCGGTGCGCTGGAAGCGTGCGTCCTTGAGGTAGTCGTCGGTGACGTAGGGGCGGGCGGTCTGGGCGACGAGGCCGCCGAGCCCCTCCCCCATGCCGAGCCGCAGCTGCTGGAAGCGGGCGGCGACCGAGCCCTCGGTGACCCGCATGTAGGTGTCGCCGCGGTCCGGGTCGTTCAGGCTGAGGTAGGCGACGTCGGTGCCGAGCAGGGAGCGGGCCCGCTGGACGATCGCGCGCAGTACCGCGTCCAGGTCACGCAGCCCGGCGAGGTCGTGGGCCGTCTCGAACAGCGCGGACAGCTCCGCCTCCCGCCTGCGCCGGCCTTCGAGCTCCGAGCGCACACGCAGCGCGAGGCGCTTGGCCCGTTCCAGCGCGTCGATCCGCTCGGCCGGCCCGCCCTCGGCGCGGGCCAGCAGCACCGGCTGCTCGTAGGCGTCGGCGGAGGCGCCGCGGGCCAGCAGTCGCAGGAACGGCGCCTCGGCGGCGGACGCCTGGGCCGCGTCGTCGGCCGGCGCCGCGGCATCGGGGGCGGGGCGCTCGGCGGACTGCACGTGATCGCGGGACATGCCCACAGGATCGCCCATCACCCGGTCCTCCCGGCAGCCCTGTGGAAAACCCCGGTTCAGTGCGCGGTCCAGCCGCCGTCCAGGACCAGTGAGGTGCCCGTGACGTAGGACGCCTGGGGGCCGCACAGGTACGCGACCGCCTCGGCGACCTCTTCCGGTTCGATCAGCCGCCGTACGGCACTGTCCCGCAGCAGTACGTCGGAGAGCACCTGCTTCTCGGGGACTCCGTGGGCCAGGGCCTGGTCGGCGATCTGCTTCTCCACCAGCGGAGTGCGTACGTAGGCGGGGTTCACGCAGTTGGAGGTGACGCCGTGGGCGGCGCCTTCGAGGGCGGCGGTCTTGGAGAGTCCCTCCAGTCCGTGCTTGGCCGACACGTAGGCCGCTTTGTAGGCCGAGGCGCGCAGGCCGTGGACGGAGGAGATGTTGACGATGCGGCCCCAGCCCTGCCCGTACATGTGGGGCAGGGCGCCCCGGATGAGCCGGAAGGGTGCCTCCAGCATCACGGTGAGTACGGTGTGGAAGACGTCCGGCGGGAACTCGACGAGGGGCCGCACCAGCTGCAGCCCGGCGTTGTTGACGAGGACGTCGGTGCCGGCCGCGGCGCGTTCGGCGGCGTCCAGGTCGGTCAGGTCGAGGACCCGGGTCTCGACACGGCCCGCGAGGCCACCGCAGCTCCCGGCGAGCGCGTCGAGACCGGCGGCGTCCCGGTCGATCGCTCTGACCTCCGCCCCGGCGGCGGCCAGCCGCAGCGCGCAGGCACGGCCGATGCCGCCGGCGGCCCCGGTGACGAGGGCGGTGCGGCCGCCGAGGTCGAGCGAGGAGGCGTGGGAGGCCTGGAGGACGCTGGGCGAGGTCATGCTCCGACCCTAGGCAGCGTCCACCCCACTCCCCATGTGGGCACACCCCATACTTCAGAGGGAATCAGTGGGTTCGAACCATGTGGGGGCGTCGGACATGGCCTGCTTGACCCTGGCCAGCCCGAAATCCTTGATGTCCGGCAGCGCGTCCACCGCGAACCAGCCCACCTCCAGCGACTCGTCGTCATTGACCCGGGCCTCGCCGCCCACGGCCCGGCAGCGGAAGGTGATGTCCATGAACTGGCACACGTCACCGTTGTCGTAGGTGACCGGCTTCATCGCCTGTACGAGGACCAGCCGCTCGACGACGCACTGGACGGCGGTCTCCTCCTGCACCTCGCGCACGGCACAGGCGGCGGGCTGCTCCCCCGGCTCCGGGATGCCTCCGATCAGCGACCAGCGCCCGTTGTCGGACCGTCGGCCGAGCAGCACTCTGCCCTCGTCGTCGAAGACGACGGCGGTGACTCCGGGGAGCCACAGGAGCTGGTGTCCGGCCGAGGCGCGCAGGTCGCGGATGAAATCGGGAGTAGCCATGCGCACGACCCTAACCGCCCGGCCGGTCCGCTCCCGCCGGTGCCGCGGGGCGTGCGACGGGCGTACCGCTACACGTCGCGGGCGCGCCGCCCGCGCACACCGGCGCCGACGGCCCGGCCGAGCCCTCCGGCCGCGACCAGCACCAGGACGATCTCGGGCGCCACGCCCAGCCGGGTGGCGGGTGTCTCGGAGGAGCGCAGGGGCACTTTCTGGACCAGGGAGTCCGCCACGAACATGCCGGTCTTCTGGGTGATCCTGCCGTCCGGCATGATGATCGCGCTGACGCCGCTGGTCACCGGCACGGTGACGGTCCTGCTGTGCTCGACCGCGCGGATGCGGGACATGGCGAGCTGCTGGTAGGTCATCTCGCTGCGGTCGAAGGTGGCGTTGTTGCTGGGCACGGAGATCATCTGGGCGCCGTCGGTGACCTCCGAACGCACGGCCCAGTCGAAGGCCGCCTCGTAGCAGGTCACCAGGCCGACCTCGGTGCCGGCCATCGTGAACACGCCGGGCTCGGTGCCCCGGCTGAAGTCCCGGCTGACCATGGAGGTCCAGTCGTCGTTGATCGCGCCGATGAGCGGGCGCAGCGGCAGGTACTCGCCGAAGGGCTGGATCTGCCGCTTGTCGTAGGTGTCGACGGGGCCTTTGTCCGGGTCCCACAGGATCTGCTCGTTGAGCAGCTTGCCGTCGCGTTCCACGACGCCGCCGACCGAGACGGGGGCGCCGATCGCCTTGGCTGCCCGGTCGATGACCAGGCGGGCGTCGGGGTTGGCGAAGGGGTCGATGTCCGAGGAGTTCTCCGGCCAGAGCACGAAGTCGGGGCGTTCGACCCTGCCCGCCCGCACCTCGGCGGCCAGGCGCTGCGTCTCGCGCGCGTGGTGGTCGAGCACGGCCCGGCGCTGGGAATTGAAGTCGAGGCCCGCGCGCGGCACGTTGCCCTGGATCACGGCGACGGTCGCGGTGCCGTCCTCCGCCTTGTCGCTCACCAGCGGACGGGCGGCCACGGCGCCCACGACGGGCACGACCGCCCCCAGGAGCGCCATCGCCGCCGCGCCGCGCCGCACCTCGCCGCCGCGGCGGGCCCGGACGGCCAGGCGCACGGCCTCGTGGAGACCGAATCCGCACAGGACGACCGCGAAGCCGAGCACCGGTGTGCCACCGACGGCGGCGAGCGGCAGGAACACGCCGTCCGCCTGCCCGAACGCGACCTTGCCCCAGGGGAAGCCGTCGAAGGGCACGCGCGCGCGTGCGGCCTCCCCCGCGATCCACAGCGCCGCCGCCCACACCGGCCGTCCCGGCAGCTTCGACACCGCGGCGACACCCGCGCCGACCGCCGCGGCGAAGAGCGCCTCGATCGCCACCAGGGCGAGCCAGGGGCCGGGGCCGACCTCCACACCGGTCCACACCAGCAGGGGCAGCAGGAAGCCGAGGCCGAAGAGATAGCCGAGGCCGAGGCCCGCCTTCCAGCCGCGGCCCCGCAGCACCCAGCCGAGGACGGCGAACGCCGGCAGCGCGAGCCACCACAGGGTGCGCGGCGGGAAGCTGACGTAGAGGAGCGCTCCGGAGAGCGCCGCGGCGGCGGCCGGCAGCAGGCGCAGGAGCCGCGCGACGACCCGGGAGGCGGGTGTGGTCTGCGGCTGCGTCCGGTCCGGCTCACCGACGGAGGTTGCGGTGGCTGTCACCCCCCGGAGTGTACGGCGGGTGACCCGACCGCGGACAGGACGGTCCGGGGGCGCCGGGGGGCGGGGCGGCCGGCGCGGCCTCGTCTCACCACCACCGGGCGCCGACCGGTCCACAATCCGCCGACCAGCCGTTACGGTGTGCCCGAGTCCCGGTCGCCAGGCCCAGTGCGCCGGGCGGCGGGTGCCCGTCAGGTCGGCGCGACGCGGGCGGGGGACACGGCGGGTGCGAGGGCGACGGCGTCTGCGGCCGGTGCGGTCGCAGGCGGTGCGGCCGCAGGCGGTGCGGTCGCGGGCGGTGGGAGACACGGCGGCGCGGACACCACGGGGGTGGCGCCCCCGGCGCCTGCGGCTGCGCCGGTGAGCGGCGCGGCCCGGCTCCGCCGCAACCGGCGCGCTCGGTTCACCCAGGGGGGTCGCTTGGTTCGCCCGGCGGCCCGGCCCGCCCGCGGCCGTCCCGGCGTGGTCGCTTCGGCCGGATCGCCCGGCGGGCGCACCCCACTCGGTTCACCCTGGCAAGCTCGGTAGCTCAGCGCTCCCAGCGGGCACGACCCACTCGGTCGGCCTCGCGAAGCCGCACCGCACGCTTCACCCCGCGAGTGCGGCCACTGGGCGCGCCCGGCGGTCTCACGGGCCAGGCGGGCGCGGGCCGCTCGGTCTCCCTCGGGCAGCACCCTGACGCGCCCGCCGACTCGGTCCACTCGGTTCGTCCGGCGGGGCCGCCACGCCCGGGTTCGTCCGGCCGGATCGGGGCTCAGCGCGCCGGGCCCGGTGCCTTGGGACGCAGCCGGTCCTTGATGACCTGGACGGCCGCCTCCGCGTCGTCCACGGTGATCGTGAAGGTGTGGCCGTCCCACAGCCGCAGGATCAGCCCCTCCCCGCGCCGCACGACGACGGCGGTGCCCATCTCCGGGCGCCATCGGTAACCCCAGCCGCCCCAGTGGCGTGGGGTGACGTGCGGTGCGAACTCGGCGCCGGCGACGTGCGAGAGGGGGATGCGGCGGCGGGGCACGCCGATGTGGCCGCAGCGCACTTCGAGGCAGTCCTCGTCGACTCTCAGCGCGACGTGCACGAAGGCGAGCGTGCCGAACAGCACCAGCAGTCCCGCCGCGATGCAGCCGACAACGGCCATGGCCAGCGGGGCGACACCGGACTCCCAGGCCGAGTCGACGGCCAGGGCGATGCCGAGCGCCATGCAGGCGGCGCCGATGAGTGCCAGGAACCACTGGACCCGGTTGGTGGCCCGGCCGGTCCAGACGTTCGGCTGGGGGACGGTCTCGCCGTGGCGATGCCTCATGGCTATGAGGTTACTCATGTTTCGCTGCGCGGGTACCTCGTCGCGCAGGGTGACTGCGCCGACCGGGCGGGCCGGTCAGCCGGCCGGCGTGACGGCGCGCAGTAGCCTGCCCTCGTCATAGGCGAGCGCGGGCGCGGGCAGGGTGCCCTCGCGGCCGCTGAGCAGCACGGTCAGGGTGCCCTCGGCCGGGGCGCCGGGGTCGGGCCCGGCGCCGATGCGGCGCAGCGCCTGGGCGGCCACCGCGCCGGCCGAGCCGTGCAGGACGAGGCGCGGGGCGCCGGGGCGCTGCACGGCGGCGCGGATGCGCTCCGCGACGAGTTCGTAATGGGTGCAGCCCAGGACGACGGTCGTGACGTCGTCGGGTGTCAGGGCGGCCGCGGCGTCGACGGCCGCGGTGATCGCCGTCTGGTCCGCGTGCTCGACGGCGTCGGCGAGCCCCGGGCACGGCACCTCGGTGACCGTCGCGCCCCCGGCGAACTCCTCGACGAGACCCCGCTGGTAGGGGCTGCCGGTGGTGGCGGGCGTCGCCCAGATCGCCACGGGGCCGCCACCGGCAGCGGCGGGCTTGATCGCCGGCACGGTGCCGATGACGGGCACCTCCGGCTCGAGCCTGGCGCGCAGTGCGGGCAGCGCGTGCACGGTGGCGGTGTTGCAGCCGACGATCAGGGCGTCCGGACGGTGCGCGGCGGCGGCCTCGGCCACGGCGAGGGCGCGCTCGGTCAGGTCCTCGGGGGTGCGTGGTCCCCACGGCATTCCGTCGGGGTCGAGGGAGAGGATGAGATCGGCGTCCGGTCGCAGGCGCCGTACCGCGGCGGTGGCCGCCAGCAGACCGATTCCGGAGTCCATGAGCGCGATCTTCACCCGGCCACCATAGACGATGCGCCGCCGCGGGCCGGTGTCGTGCGGCAGACTGCGCACGTGAGCGCCGATGTGTGGACTTCCGTCGTGACCGTCGTACCAGCCCTCTCCCTCGCCGCCTGGCTGTGGCTGCTGCTCGCGCGGGGCTTCTTCTGGCGTACGGACGTCAGGCTTCCGGCCCGCCGGGAGCCCGACGTCTGGCCCTCGGTGTGCGTCGTCGTCCCGGCGCGCGACGAGGCGGCGGTGCTGCCCTCGACCCTGCCGTCGCTGCTGGCCCAGGACTATCCGGGGCGGGCCGAGGTCTTCCTGATCGACGACGGCAGCGCGGACGGCACGGGTGGGCTGGCGTGCGAGCTGGCCCGGCGGCACGAGGGCCTGCCGCTCACCGTGGCCTCGCCCGGGGAGCCGCCCGCCGGCTGGACGGGCAAGCTGTGGGCGGTGCGGCACGGAATCGGCCTGGCACGCGCGCGTGAACCCGAGTACCTGCTGCTGACGGACGCCGACATCGCGCACGCGCCGGACAGTCTGCGCGAGTTGGTGTCGGCGGCCGGTGGCGGAGGTTTCGACGTCGTCTCCCAGATGGCCCGGCTGCGGGTGGAGAGCCTGTGGGAGCGGCTCGTGGTGCCGGCCTTCGTCTACTTCTTCGCCCAGCTGTATCCGTTCCGGTGGATCGGCGGCGGCCGCGCGGGGAGCGGGGGGAAGAAGGGGACACGCACCGCGGCCGCTGCGGGCGGTTGTGTGCTGCTGCGTACCGAGGCCGCCGGGCGGGCGCGGATCCCGGACGCCATCCGGCATGCCGTCATCGACGACGTGGCCCTGGCCCGCGCGGTCAAGGGCGCCGGCGGCCGGGTCTGGCTGGGCCTGGCCGAGCGGGTGGACAGCGTGCGTCCGTATCCGCGTCTGCACGACCTGTGGCGGATGGTCTCGCGCAGCGCGTACGCCCAGCTGCGGCACAACCCCCTGGTGCTCGCCGGAACGGTCGTCGGCCTGGTGCTGGTGTATCTGGTGCCGCCGGCGGCGGTGCTCGTCGGCGCGGCGACGGGGCAGGCCGCGACGGCGGTTCCCGGCGCCGCCGCCTGGCTGGTGATGGCGGGGACGTACCTGCCGATGCTGCGTTACTACCGGCAGCCGCTGTGGCTCGCGCCGCTGCTGCCGTGCACCGCGTTCCTCTATCTCCTGATGACGGTCGACTCCGCGGTACAGCACTACCGGGGGCGCGGCGCGGCCTGGAAGGGCCGCACCTACGCTCGTCCGGACGCCGTGCCCGAGGAGGGCTGAGCACCGGCCCGGGGCGGTCACTTCCGGCCGGGGGTCCAGTTCATGCCCCAGCCGTATGCGTGGTCGACCGTCCGCTGCGGGCTCACCCCGCGCTCGGGCACCAGGTAGCGGGCCTCGCGCTGGACGACGAGGTCGCTTCCGGTGTTGGTGATCAGCGCGAGTGCGCACACCGTCGAGGGCACGGTGCACTCGTCGAGCGAGAAGTCGATCGCGGCGCCGTACTGCGGCTGGAGAGTGACAGTGGCGTGCAGGTCCGCGAAGGAGCGGGCCCCCTCGTAGATGGTCACGAAGACGAGGACGCGCCGGAAGTGCTGCTTGTGGTCGAGGCTGACGGTGAGGTTCTCGCCGGTCGACACCGCACCGGTGCGGTCGTCGCCGTCGAGGTGGATGAACGGCGGCTGGTGCAGCGCGCCGAAGGCGTTGCCGAGTGCCTGGACGACGCCCTTGCTGCCGTCGCTCAGTTCGTACAGGCAGCACAGGTCGAGGTCGAGATCGTCGTGCATGGCGACCGGACGGCCCAGCTTGCGCGCCCAGCCCGAGAACTGCTTGCGCACCTGCCAGTTGAGGTTGACGCGCATGGCGCCCGAGGTGCCGCCCTGTTTGGCCAGCGACACGGAGGGCGCCGCCTTGGTGAGCGTGACCTTGGTCAGCCGGACCGGCGTGGCGGAGGGCGCGGCCGGCGGGGGCGGTGGCGGGGCGGCCGGCCGTGCCACGGCAGGCGCGGGAGATGCCGACGGGGGCGTCGCGGCCGCGGGAGCGGACGGGAGCGGTGGCGCGGCCGGCCTCGGCTGCGCGGGCGGGGCGGCCGCGGCCGCGTGCTGCGGCTCGTCCACCGAGATCCCGTAGTCCGTGGCCAGGCCCTCGAGTCCGCTGTCGTACCCCTGGCCGACGGCGCGGAATTTCCAGGCCCCCTGACGGCGGTAGAACTCGCCCAGCACGAAGGCCGTCTCCACGGTAGCGCCCGGATTGTCGAAGCGGGCCACCACGGTGTTCCGCGCGGCGTCGCGGACCTCGATGTACAGATCGGGGACCCGCCCGAACGGTCCGCCGTCCGAGGAGGCGGCGAGGACCACCGTCTCGATCGCGGGCTCCACGCGCGTGAGGTCGACGAGCAGGCTGTCGGTCACCCGGCCGCCCGCGTCCCGCTTGCCCTCGTGACGGACCGAGCCGGAGGAGTGGGCCGGCTGGTTGTAGAAGACGAAGTCCGCGTCGGAACGGACCCTTCCGCCCACCAGGAGGAGGGCGGAGGCGTCCGCGTCGGGCACGCCGGGGCCGGACCGCCAGCCCAGTTCGACCCGCAGCGCCGCCGTCGGCACCGCAGTGTTCGATCCTTTCGACATTGGCATGTTCGCCCCCATCACGTGTCACCTGGCCGGGCCGCGTCCCGGCCAGTCGTCGAGTTCTCGGTGCTCAACCTATTCTCCCGGCCGCCCGTTTCCGGAGAGGAGTCCGGCAGGAGGTTGGACGGCCGGCCCGGCGGCAGGCCCGGCCGACCGCCGGTAACCCGCCCGGAACTTGGCCTTTACCGCAAAGTCGCGCGGCATGACGCCCTATTTTGCCGAGTTCGCTCGCATTGAGGATGCCGGGTCACTGCGGACACGGAAAACAACCCTCTTATCGGTCTCCCCAACCAGCACATCGTGGGCTTAACTTATGGCCATGACCTCCCCCCGCTCCACTTATGGCGGCGGCTACTACTCCGCCTCCTTCCCGGACACCCCGATCTACGACTCGCTCGTGGCCGAACGGGGCACACCGCAGATCGCCCCGATCCGGGTCCCCGCCGCGTACGACATGCCGAGCAGCAGCCACCTGCCCGCGCTGCCGTCCGCCCTGCCCGCCCTCCCGGCGGGTCCCTCGCAGCCCTCCTACGGATATCCGCAGCAGGCCCCGCAGCCCGCCCCGCTGCAGCAGGCTCCCGCCGCGTACATCCCGCACCAGGCGACCGCGCCGCGCGGTTACCCCGGCCCCCAGCAGCCGCAGCAGCAGCGTCCGGCCGCGCCCGGCCCCGCGGGGTACGAGGCGATGCGCCCCGCGGCTCCCCGGCCGGCCCCCGCGCCGTACCACGACCCGTACAACCAGCAGCAGTACCGCGGCTACTGAGCCGGTCTCCGGGGCGTCGGTGCCACCTGGCACGATGACCTCATGGGGTACGCGCGACTGCGGTCGATCCACGTCCATCCGGTCAAGGCGTTGCGGAGCCTGTCACTCCGAGAGGCCGTCGTGGAGCCCTGGGGGCCGGCCGGAGACCGACGCTGGATGCTGATCGACGACAGGGGAAACGTCGTCACGCAACGCCGTCGGCCGCGCCTTGCCCTGGCCGCCGCCGAGCTTGTGCCCGGCGGCGGTGTACGGCTGTCCGCGCCCGGCATGACACCGCTCACGGTGCCGGTCCCGCGCGCGGTCGGCACCGTGACGACGCGGATCTTCCGGGACGAGGTCGAGGCCCGCCCCGCCGAGGACGAGGCCACGCACGCCTGGTGCAGCGCACTGCTCGGAGCCGACGTCCGACTGGTGCACCTGGACGATCCCGCCACCCGCCGGCCCGTGGACCCGCGGTACGGGCGGCCGGGCGAGACGGTCTCCTTCGCCGACGGCTTTCCGCTCCTGCTGACGACGACGGCCTCGCTCGACGCCCTCAACTCCCTGATCGCGCGCGGCGAGCACGCGGACGAGGGTCCCCTGCCCATGAACCGCTTCCGGCCGAACCTGGTGCTCTCCGGCACCGAGGCCTGGGCCGAGGACGGCTGGTCGCGCATCGCCGTCGGCGAGGTCGTCCTGCGGGTCGCCAAGCCGTGCGGGCGGTGCGTCGTGACCACCATCGGCCAGGACACCGCGGACCGCGGCGCCGAGCCCCTGCACAGCCTCGGCCGGCACCGCCGCGTCGACGGCGGACTGCTCTTCGGGCAGAACCTGGTTCCCCTCGGCCGCGGCACGGTCCGGGTCGGCGACCCGGTGCGGATCGTCGCGTGACGTGACGCCGTCCCACGGGCCGGGTGCCGGACAAAAGGCCCGGTACCGGGAACCCGGTCCGTGGTCCGCGCGTTCGGCTCGGCTCGGTGAGAGGTTCACGAGAACCCGGCCGGCGAGGGCCACCGCGGGGGCGCACGCGCACGGTCCGGTCCGACCGGGATCGGCGTGGACGACTCGGCGGGGGTGGCGAAGAGCGGGACGGGGCGCGTGTGTGCGCGCGATCAGCGGCCTCTGGCGCGGGCGAGGCAATCCGCTGCGCCGCACGAGCGACCTGGCCGAGGGCCGGGCGGCCCTGACGGCGCCGCCGCTGTTCTGTCCGTGGCGCCCCCGGCCGGCGCGCTCGCGGGCGGTGCGGCGCACAGCGCTTCGCGGCGGTCGGTGCGCGACCGGCACGAGTCCCGGCACCGGGTGACTGCCACCGCGGTCCGTGCCCCGGAGCGTGCGCCCCTGGCCCCCCGACCAGGAGCGCGCCTTTGGCGGGGACCGGCGCACCCGTGTCCTCGCCGACTGGACCGCGCCGGACGGCTCACGGCACGAGGGCCCCGTCACGGCGGGCATCGACGACCCGGGCAGTGGCGACCGGTTCGCGATCCGGACGGACGCGCGGGGACGCCAGGTGCACCGCCCGCTGGCCCCCCTCGACCGCGGCCACGCACGCCGTGCTCGCCGGGTTCGGCACCGAGGTGGCGGCCGCGGCCCTGGTGGAGGCCGCCCGGCGAATCGTCGTGTGGCGTCTGGTCCGCCACCGGTACGCCCGCCTGGGGCGGGAGTGGGACCGGGCGGGCCGGACTGGGGCAGGACCGGCGCGGGCAGTTGACGGGCTTCCGCCTCCGGTCAACTCACCACCCGCGCGCACGCTACGGTGGACCGGCCGAACCGAATCGGCGACGACCCGCGTACGACGAGGTGGGGGCACAGCAACGCCATGGCACAGGGCACGGTCCAGGTGACGCACACCGGCACCTCGCGGTGGCGGCGCCGCACAGGTGAGTACGCATCGCTCGCCGCCGCCCTGGAGGCCGCGGCCGACGGTGACGTCCTCACCGTCGCCCCCGGGACCTATCGGGAGAACCTCGTCGTCCAGCGGGCGGTGACCCTGCGCGGCCCCGAGGGCGCCCAGGGTTCGGTCCGGATCGCACCCGTCGACGGTGTCCCGCTGACCGTGCGCGCCGCGGCGGTGATCCAGGACCTGCACGTCGAGGGCCAGGACGCGGCGGCGCCCGCGGTGCTGGTCGAGGACGGTACGCCTGAGCTGCTGGGTCTGAGGGTCGTCGCGCGATCCGCCTCCGGGATAGAGGTGCGCGGCAGCGCGCGGCCCACGGTGCGGCGCTGCACCGTCGACAATCCGGCCGGTGTCGGCATCGCCGTCGTGGACGGCGGGGGCGGTGTGTTCGAGGAGTGCGAGGTCGTCTCGGCCGGCCAGGCGGGCGTCGCGGTGCGCTCCGGCGCCCATCCCCGGCTGGACCGCTGCCGGGTGCACCACGCGGCGGGTTCCGGACTGACGGCGACGGGCGAGGGCTCGGCACTGGAGGCCGTGGGCTGCGAGGTGTACGAGGTCCGGGGCAGCGGCGTGCAGGTGACCGGCCGGGCCACGGCCCACCTGACCGACTGCGACGTGCACCGCACCACCGGCAACGGCGTCACCTTGGACACGGACGCGGTACTCACCCTCGCCGACTGCCGTATCCACGACATCCCGGAGAACGCGATCGACCTGCGCTCCCGTTCCGTCCTCACCCTGACGCGCACCAGCGTGCGGCAGTTCGGGCGCAACGGCCTGTCGGTGTGGGACCCGGGCACGCGGGTGGACGCCAACCAGTGCGAGATCTTCGACAGCACGGGCGACTACCCGGCTGTCTGGGTCAGCGACGGCGCCACCGCGGTGCTCGACTCCTGCCGGGTGCACGACGTGCCGGACGCGCTGTTCGTCCTGGACCGCGGTTCGCGCGTGGACGTCGTCGACAGCGACCTGTCCCAGGTGCGCAACACCGCCGTGTCGGTGAGCGACGGCGCCACCGCGCAGCTCGACGACTGCCGCATCCGTGACGCCGCCACCGGCGCCTGGTTCCGCGACCACGGCAGCGGCGGCACACTGAACAACTGCACCCTGGCCGGCAACCGCACCGGTGTGATCGTCACCAAGGGCGCCGACCCCACCATCGAGCGCTGCACGGTCGACTCGCCCTCCGAGGCGGGCGTCTACGTGTCGGCCGGAGGCCGCGGCAGCCTTCTGAACTGCCGCGTGACCGGCAGCGCCGGCTACGGCTTCCACGTGATCGACGGCTGTCGTACGACGCTGAAGAAGTGCCGCACGGAGCGGTGCGCGCGCGGCGGCTACGAGTTCGCGGACGGCGGGCCAGACACGTCGTACGACTCCGGCCCGCTCGTCGAGGACTGCACCGGCGACGAGAGCACCGGCCTGACGGCGCCCGCCGCGCCGGAGCCGGTCGTGCAGACGGTGGCGCAGTCCCCCGGCCTGCTGGGCTCGATCCCCGGGCAGCGCACCACCGAGCAGGAGCCCCTGGTCGCGGGCACCGCGCCGCGGGAGCCGGCCCGGACCTCGAAGGCCGTACTGGGTGAACTGGACGCTCTGGTCGGCCTCGACAGCGTCAAGCGCGAGGTGCGGGCCCTGACCGACATGATCGAGGTGGGCCGGCGTCGGCAGCGGGCGGGGCTGAAGGCCGCGTCGGTCAAGCGGCACCTGGTCTTCACCGGCTCCCCCGGCACCGGGAAGACGACGGTCGCCCGGCTGTACGGCGAGATCCTCGCCTCCCTCGGAGTACTGGACAAGGGACATCTGGTCGAGGTGTCCCGGGTCGACCTGGTGGGCGAGCACATCGGCTCCACGGCCATCCGCACCCAGGAGGCGTTCCAACGGGCGCACGGCGGTGTGCTGTTCATCGACGAGGCGTACGCCCTGTCCCCCGAGGACGCGGGGCGGGACTTCGGCAAGGAGGCCATCGACACGCTGGTCAAGCTGATGGAGGACCAGCGGGAGGCAGTCGTCGTGATCGTCGCGGGGTACACGGCGGAGATGGAGCGTTTCCTGTCCGTCAACCCGGGTGTGGCGTCCCGCTTCTCACGGACCATCACCTTCGGCGACTACGGCCCCGGGGAGCTGCTGCGGATCGTGGAGCAGCAGGCCGACGAGCACGAGTACCGGCTGGCGCCGGGTACGGCCGAGGCGCTGACGACGTACTTCACGGCCATCCCCAAGGGCCCGGCCTTCGGAAACGGCCGCACCGCCCGCCAGACCTTCGAGGCGATGGTGGAGCGCCACGCGAGCCGGGTCGCCCAGCTGTCGGACGCCAGCACGGACGACCTGACCCTGCTGTACCCGGAGGACCTGCCGGAGCTGCCGTAGCGGTACCGGCGCGCCGGCCGGGCCTGGCGCATGCCCCACGGCGCCTGCCCGGCGGCCCAGGACCTAGCAGCCCCCGTCCGCGTCGTCCGCCGCCGGGACGGACGACGCCGCGCCCCCGGTGTGGCGCGGTGCCGGTACCTCGGGGCGCAGCCGGGCCAGCAGCCGTGCGCGCTCCTCGGCGAAGGCGGGGTCGGCCCGGTAGTCGGAGTGGCCGAGGATCGGCGCGGGCAGCGGGTGCAGTGCCGTGCGGCCGTACGTCAGCGGGTCCTTGAGGGGTGCGCGGTCCACCGCGGGACCCGAGCCGCCCGGCAGCCGCACCGGGCCGCCGATGGGGTCGGTGGGCCGGTACAGGTTGCGCCAGCAGTCGACCTCCGCGTGCAGCGAGGCGAGCGCGGCCGGCCCGAAGTGGGCCGGGAACCAGCGGCCGTACAGCCGCTCCAGCGGGGAGCCGTAGGTGAGCAGTGCGACCCGTCTGCGGACGGACGGTTCCAGTTGCCAGGACGCCGCGGCGGCCAGGACGCTGCCCTGCGAGTGCCCGGAGATGACCAGTCGCCCGCCGGTGGCACGGGTCCAGGTCGCCATCCGCCAGGTCAGGTCGGGAACGGCCCGCTCGGCGTAGCAGGGCGGTGCGAAGGGGTGGGCGGCGCGCGGCCAGAAGGTGCCGACGTCCCACAGGATGCCGATGGTGCGCCGCGCGGAGGCGTCCTTGTAGGCGCGCCTGCCCCAGGTGACGAACAGTATGAAGCCGAGGCCGGTCAGCCAGGAGCCGAGCGCCTGCGCGGTCTGTGCGGCGCCCTGCACGGCGGCGTACGTCCCGCGCGCGGCCTCGCCGGGCACCTGGTCGGTCGCCAGGGCACCCACCAGGGCTCCCGCGCCGAGGAGCAGGGTGGCGGCGGAGGTGACGGCGACGAGGAGGGGCGCCCGGTCGGTGAGGGTGGCCAGGGCGCGGGTGATCGCGATGCGCCGGGTACGGCCGTGGTCCCCGGTCTCCCCCGGGTGGTCGCGTTCCACGGCGTCTCGTTCCGCCCGGGCGAGGCGCAGGGTGTGCCGGGCGAGCGCGGCGCACATCAGCAGGACGACGACGAGCAGCGGCGGGATGACGGACGCCTGCCAGGTCAGCAGGACGGGCGGGCCGTCGAGGAAGGAGCCGGTGCCGTCCATCCAGTCGGAGACGCGCTGGGCGACGCCGCCGGACATCACACCGCCCAGCGCGCAGGCCAGCATGGCGACGGCGGGGCCGCCCAGCCCCCGCATCGCGGCCCGGGTGTCGGGACGGCTGCGATGGAGCCGGTGGGCGACCACGGCGAGGGCGACGACCAGCAGCCCCTGCGCCAGGGCGATGCCGCCGAAGGTCAGGTCCCCGGCCAGCCGCCCGCCCGACGTCCATTCCGGGCGGGCCCAGCCGCCGTACAGGAGGGACAGGACGAACAGGAGGAGGGCGGCGAGCGGGAGGCGTCGTACGAGGTGTGCGTCGAGTTCCCGGTCGATGCGGTTCTCGCTGCGGCCCCGGCGGCACACCACCGCGACCATGGCGACCGCCCCGGCGACCAGCGCTCCCTCCAGGGCGCATCCCAGCGTGTCGAGCAGCGCGGGCCCGCCCGCCCGGCGGTCGAAGCGGGCCGCCGGTGTGCCGACCGCGGCGGCGATGGTCAGGAGGCCGGCGGCGGTGTGCGCGGCGCGCAGCCGGGCCACCAGGCGGCGCCCGTACCAGAAGCCGGGGCGGCCGAGCGCGGTGCGGCCGGGTTCGTCCTCGTGCTCGCTCTCGCGGTCCATCGGCTGCTGGGACTCGTAGGCCCGCCAGGTGCGCAGCGACAGGTACCACAGCAGTCCGGTCAGCACGGCGGGCACCGCGGCCGCGAGGGCGAGTCTGCGGCCGGGCGGGCTCCACCAGCCGCCGTCCGACATCTCCGGCGACAGGAAGCCCAGCCAGGTGTGCCGCTCGGCGCACGCGCGCGTACCCGCGCACTGCCAGGCCACGAGGTCGAGCGCGACCTCGCAGGCGGCGGCGACCAGCAGCACCGTCAGGGTGAGTCCCGCGAGCCGCAGCAGCAGCCCGTAAAGACGGACCGTGCGGATCCGGCCGTGTGCGGCGGGCCGCATCCAGTGGGCGAGGTTGACCACCATGAAGGGCAGGAGCAGCAGCCACAGGGCGCGGGTGCCGTTGCCCGAGGTGAGGTTGCACCAGACGTAGGCCTCGGGCACCGGGCGGCCCCGGTAGTCCTCGGGCCGGGACTCGGCGTCGGCGTCCTCGGCGCGCCGGAAGACGGCCGCGATGTGGTCGCCGGTGATCCGCACGGTCCGCGGGTCGTCGAGCATGTCGGCGGGTGTCGTACCGCCCACGCCGTGCACCAGGAGCTCAAGTGCGGTGCCGTTTCCCGCGTCCGTCCCGACACGCCGACCGGTGACGTCGTCCCCGCCCGCTCCGGCCCCTTCCTGCGCCTGTTCCACTGTCCGCACTCCCCCGTGACGCGCCGTCGGCTCTGTCCGTGCGGGCACAAGGATCCTCACTCCGCGAGCGGCGTACACCCCTTGGCACGCAATCTCCCCGATCCGTGTGAGCGGTGGCGCCGGGAGGGGGCGGGGGACGGTACGGGAGTGGCGTGTGCGCGGCGGACGGGCGGTGGCGCGGCCCGTAATGTGGCGTGCGAGGATGGGACGTCCGCGCACGGATGCGGGGAGAAGTCCTCATCGGAGCGAGTGCGTCGGCGGGTCGGACGGTTTGCGGCGAAAGGACCGAAGCGTACGTGAGTGAGAATCCGAACCTCCTCGCGGAGCAGCGCCGCGCCCTGATCCTCGACGAGGTGCGCCGCCGGGGCGGGGTCCGGGTCAACGAGCTGACCCGCAAGCTCGGCGTGTCGGACATGACGGTCCGCCGCGACCTGGACGCGCTGTCCCGGCAGGGCGTGCTGGAGAAGGTGCACGGCGGCGCGGTCCCGGTGGCCGAGGCGAGCACCCACGAGCCCGGGTTCGAGGCCAAGTCCGGTCTGGAGCCGACCGCCAAGGAGGACATCGCGCGGGCCGCCGCGGAACTGGTCGTGCCGGGGGCCGCGATCGCCCTGTCGGGCGGTACGACGACGTACGCGCTGGCGCACCGGCTGGTGGACGTGCCGGATCTCACAGTGGTCACCAACTCGGTGCGGGTGGCCGACGTGTTCCACGTGGCGCAGCGCGCGTCGGGGGCGCGGCAGGGCGCGGCGACGGTGGTGCTCACCGGTGGTGTGCGCACACCCTCCGACTCCCTGGTGGGGCCGGTCGCCGACCAGGCGATCGCGACGCTCCACTTCGACGCGCTGTTCCTCGGCGTGCACGGGATATCGGCCGAGGCCGGCCTGTCCACACCCAACCTCGCGGAGGCCGAGACGAACAGGCGGCTGGTGCAGTCGGCGCGGCGGGTCGTGGTGGTCGCGGACCACACCAAGTGGGGTGTGGTGGGCCTGAGTTCGTTCGCGGCGCTGGAGCAGGTCGACACGCTGGTGACCGACGCCGGTCTGCCGGCGGACGCCCGCGCGGAGGTCGCCGAGCACCTCGCACTGGTGGTGGCGGGCGAGCCGGAGGCAGCGGCCGACTGACCCTCGCGTGCGCGGGCGTGCGCCCCCCGGCCCCGCTGACACCCGGCGCGCCCCCGGCTATCGTGGCGCCACCCGGCCGATCGTCCGCACGCGCGGCTTCGTACAAGGGGGTTGTGTCCATGGCTCGCCGTCTGCGCCCGGTGGGTCTCGACTTCGTCGGGACGGCGCCGGTACGTCTGCTCTTCGCAGGGGAGGTCTCCGCCGCTCCGGACGCGGTCTTCCGCGCCCTGGCCGAGGACGTGCCCGGCTGGACCGCGTGGTTCTCGGCGGTGACGTTCGCCCGGCCCATCGGTGAGGGCGCGGGGCGCGAGATCCGGCTCAAGGGCGGCACACGCTTCGTGGAGACGGTGCTGGCGGCCGAGCGGCCGGAGGTGTACGCCTATCGCGTCGACGTCACCAACGCGCCGGGCGCCCGCGCCATGCTCGAGGAGTGGCGGCTGGCGCCGGCCGGTACGGGTACGCGGGTGCGATGGACGTTGGCGGCGGACGGCACGGCGCCGTTCCGTTTCGTGCTCGGCCGGGCGCGTCCTGGGCTGGCGCGGGCCTTTCGGGACGCGGTCACGTCGCTGGACCGGCGGTTGACGCGGCCGTAGTCCCGCGGCCGGTGTCAGTCGGGCCAGGTGCCCGTGCGCAGCAGGGAGTCGATCGCCGCCGTGTACGGCTCGATGTCGAGGCCCTGTTCGACGAGCCAGGAGTCCGAGTAGTACTTGTCGAGGTACCGGTCCCCCGGATCGCACAGCATCGCCACGACGCTGCCCCGCGCTCCCGTCGCCACCATCTCGGCGACGATCTTCAGCGCGCTCCACAGCCCGGTGCCCGTGGAGCCGCCCGCCTTGCGGCCGATGACCCGTTCCAGGGAGCGTACGGCCGCGACGCTCGCCGCGTCCGGCACCTTCATCATGCGGTCGATCGCGCCGGGCACGAAGCTCGGTTCCATCCGGGGCCGGCCGATGCCCTCGATCCGGGAGCCCCGGTCGCAGGCCACGCCGGGTTCGCCGGTGGTCCAGCCCTCGAAGAAGCAGGAGTTCTCGGGGTCGGCGACACAGACGCGGGTGTCGTACTGCATGTAATGGACGTAGCGGGCGAGGGTCGCCGAGGTCCCTCCGGTGCCGGCCGTGGCCACGATCCAGGACGGCTCGGGATACCGCTCCCGCCGCAACTGGCGGAAGATCGACTCGGCGATGTTGTTGTTGCCGCGCCAGTCGGTGGCGCGTTCGGCGTAGGTGAACTGGTCCATGTAGTGGCCGCCGGTCTCCGCCGCGAGGCGGGCGGACTCCTCGTACATCCGCCGGGAGTCGTCCACGAAGTGGCACCGTCCGCCGTGGAACTCGATCAGACGGATCTTCTCGGTGCTGGTCGTGCGGGGCATGACGGCGACGAAGGGCACGCCGATCAGCTTCGCGAAGTAGGCCTCGGAGACGGCCGTCGAGCCGCTGGACGCCTCGATCACCGGGCGGTCCGGCCGGATCCAGCCGTTGCACAGGCCGTAGAGGAACAGGGAGCGCGCGAGGCGGTGCTTGAGGCTGCCGGTCGGGTGGGTCGACTCGTCCTTCAGGTACAGGTCGATGCCCCAGTGTTCCGGGAGCGGGAACAGCAGCAGGTGGGTGTCGGCCGAGCGGTTGGCGTCGGCCTGGACCTTGCGGACGGCCTCTTTCAGCCATGCGCGGTAGGCGGCGTCGCTGTGGTCGACGTCCAGGGTGGCGCCGGTTCGGGTCTGCCGGGCAGTGCTCACTCGGGGGGCTCCTTAGGCTGCGCGCCGACGGCGTGCAGCGCGGCCGACACTCCGATCATAAACACCTTCCGCACGCTTCTCACCTGCATAAACACACCTTTGAGTGCCCCAAAGGCGTCCCTGGGGCACGGCGGTCGGCACGGTGAGGGGGCGCATTCGCGCGAGTGCTCCGGCCGCCTCCGGAAAGGGGCGGTGCGTACTGGTGCTCCGCGCGCGGTGGGGGCAGACTGCCAGCGGCGGGACTGGGTCCCGTCGCGGGCGCACACTGGAGCACGACACGAGCCGGTACCGGGAGCATCACGGTCGGTGCACGGTCCGGCAACCGACGGGCACGAGGGGGTGACGGCATGGCGGAGCCGGAGTTCAGGGCCACGGGGGTGCGGATCGGCAAACGGCTGCGTTCGCTCACCCGGGCCGGAACGGTCCGGATCAGCGGTGGCAGGGTGGAGTTGCTCACCAGCTACGGCAGTGAGATAGACAGCGCGCCGGTGCAGGCCGTGCACGCCTCCCGGCCGTGGTTCGCCCCGCAGGACCGGGCGCTGGCCGACCTCGACGGCAAGCGGTATCTGCTGACCCTCGGCGAACGGGATCCCGCACCCGGTGAGCCGGGCCCGCCCGCGGCCCGCCGTTTCATCGAGGCGGTGCGCAGAGCGGCCGGACGCCGCGTCTGAGAGATGTCCGTAAGTTGCGGTGCCTCACCCCTTGCGTCACGCTGGTCACACGTCACTCTGGGTTTACCGGCGATTACGCTGCGAACCAGCCCGCCGGCCACGACAGCGGGCGGCATGTGCCACGTGCGCCCCGCTGGATCCGAACTCCGTGTTCTTCCGGACCTCTATGTCGGGGAGTCGCAGCCGTGATCACTCACCCAAGCAGACACTGCACGGTGGAGCTGCAAGCCCTGCCGTCGCGGATCGGCCAGGTCCGCAGAATCGTATCTGCGCAATTGCGCTACTGGCATATGGATCTCCTGATCGACCGGGCGGCGCTCGGCGTGACGGAGTTGCTGACCAATGTCCACCTGCATGCCCGGCCCGACAAGACGTGCACCGTGGAGATGGAACTCCTCCTGGACCGGCTCACGGTCTCCGTGCGCGACCATGATCCTCGACTGCCCGTCGTGGACGACGCCGAGCCCCTCGCGACCTCAGGGCGGGGGCTCGCCATGGTGGCCGCGATGAGCGAGAGCTGGGGCGCCCGGCCGGACGGCGAGTCGGGCAAGGTCGTCTGGTTCACGCTTCCGGCGGCCCTCACCGCCGCGCCGGTCACCGCGCCGCCCGTCTCGGCGCGCCCGCCGCGCCGGCTGGTCGAGGAAGTGCCGGCCGCCGTGTTCGCCGAGGCCGAGCACGCGATCGACCTGGGCAGGTCCCAACCCGCTCCCGCCCGGTCGGCCGTTGCCGGCTGACCGGGCGGTGACCCCCCGCTGCCGCGGCCACCGCCGTACGCCTTCACGGCGTCCACGGACCGGGGCGGCGGGGGCGAGTCCGTCCGTCGTGGTCACGCCGCACCGTTCTCGCCCGTCCGGCCGAACTGCTCGTCCAGCACGGACAGCCGGCGCCAGTACTCGTCCTCGTCGATCTCGCCGGAGGCGAAGCGGTGGCCGAGCACGGTGATGGGCGAGTTGCCCTCGACCGCGGCCGACCGCCCGGGGCCGCGGCGCCCGCGCCACACCGTGCGGCGCAGCAGGGTGACGCCGCCGCCGATGACCAGGGCCCAGAACACCGGGAAGAGCAGAATCCACGGGCCGGGCCCACCGTCGCCGAACTGTGCCAGGGTCTCCATGTCGTCCAACTCCTCGGTCGCGGTGTCTCTCGTGTCGCTTCCGAGCCTCGCCCCGTGAAGGGGCCCGGGTCGTCGTACGGCCGACGGCAGTGTGCGTACCTCGCGGGGAGTACGTCCAGCCGCGCGTCTGCTCCCTCTCTCCCCGTCTCCGGTCTCCCGTCTCCCGTCTCCCGTTGATCACTCATGCCGAGGTACCGCGACCACCTCGGCGTGCACCGGGACGAGGACGTCGTGCTCGTGGCGGTCACGCCGCGGGCGGCGGCGACCGGCCGGCGCCCTGAGGCCCACCGTTCGACGCTCCGCGGCGCACAGCGTTCGGATGCCTACGCCGGCACGGCCAGCGGGTCGTCCAGGACCGGCTGCCAGGCCAGTTCGGCCGCGCCGACCAGGCTGTTGTGGTCCAGGCCGCAGGGCAGGATCGGAACGCCGCCGCTCTGGCCCCACAGGCTGCGCTCGGCGACGACCGCGCGCAGCCGCTCGGGGTCGGCGTCGAGGAGCGCCCGGTGCAGTCCGCCGAGGATGATGCGGTCCGGGTTGAGGATGTTCACCAGTCCGGCGAGGCCCAGGCCGAGGCGGTCGATGAGGGTCTCGGTGGCGGTGCGGACGGCCGGGTCGGTGTAGTGCTCGCGGATCAGGTCGTACGACTGCTGGAGCAGGGACACCTCGGGCCCAGGCTCGCGGCCGGCCGCCGTGAGGAAGGCCAGCGGGTCGGCCTCCACGTCGAGGCAGCCGCGGCTGCCGCAGTAGCAGGGGCGGCCCTCGGGGTTGACGGCGAGGTGGCCGACCTCCAGGGCGAGGCCCGAACTGCCGGAGTGCAGACGGCCGTCGAGGACCAGCGCACCGCCGACCCCGCGGTGACCGGTCGCCACGCACAGCAGGTCGCGCGCGCCGCGACCGGCGCCGTGGCGGTGCTCGGCGAGGGCCGCGAGGTTGACGTCGTTGGCGGTGAAGGCGGGTCCCTCGATGCCCGCGGCGCGCACCTGCTCCGCGAAGATCCGCCGCACGGGCGCGCCCGCCGGCCAGGCCAGGTGCAGCGGGTTCAGGGCCAGCCCCTCCGGTTCCGCGACGGCGGACGGCACGGCGAGTCCGGCACCGACGCAGCGCCGCCCGGTGTCCCGCAGGAGTTCCGCGCCCGCCTCGATGACGGAGCCCAGCACCTTCGCCGGGTCGGCGTCGACGACCTCGCAGCCGGGCGCGGTGGCGACGATCCGGCCGCCCAGACCGACCAGGGCCGCGCGGAAACCGTCGGCGTGGATCTGGGCGGCGAGGGCGACGGGTCCGTCCTCGGCGACGGAGAGACGGTGCGAGGGGCGGCCCTGCGAACCGGCGGCCGCGCCGGGCCGGGCGTCCACCCGGATCAGTCCGAGCGCCTCCAGTTCGGCGGCGACCGCGCCGGCCGTGGCCCGGGTCACGCCCAGCTCCGCGGTGAGGACGGCCCGGGTGGGTGCGCGTCCGGTGTGCACGAGCTCCAACGCGGGTCCGAGCGCACCACGCCCCCGGTCCAGCCGCGTCCTCGAGGTGGTCCCTTCCCCCGCCGTCCGGGGGTCCGCCTTGCCGCTCATGAGGGCGAGTCTCCCATGATCCGCCCGTTCCGGGGCCGACTGCCACCGACCCGGAGCGTGATGTACAGCCCAGCTCGGCGTCCATGTCCCCCATCCTGCTTCCGCGTCCGTCTCCCCGGTCCTGCCCCCGTCTCCGTCTCCCCGGCCGCGACCGGTGCTGAGCTGCGGCTCGGCTAGCCTGGGCACACGATGAACGACCGAAGCGACCGTATGACGACGCCATGGGGCGAGCACCTGCTGTCCCGCTTCCCCGAGGACCCGCGCGACCGGCTCCGTGCCTGGGACGCCTCCGACGAGTACCTGCTCGGGCACCTCGCGGAGCGGGAGGCCCCGTTGTCCGGCACGGTCGTGGTCGTCGGTGACCGCTGGGGAGCGCTGGTGACGGCGCTGGCGGCGCACCGGCCGGTGCAGATCACCGACTCGCACCTCACGCGGGAGGCGACGCGGGCCAACCTGGGGCGCGACGGCGTCGAGCCGGGCTCGGTACGCCTGCTCACCACGCAGGACCCGCCGCCGGACCGGGTCGACGTACTGCTCGTACGGGTGCCGAAGAGCCTGGCGCTGCTGGAGGACCAACTGCTGCGGCTGGCGCCCGCGCTGCACGAGGGCACGGTCGTGGTCGGCACCGGGATGGTGAAGGAGATCCACACCTCGACGCTCCGGCTGTTCGAGCGGATCGTCGGCCCGACCCGGACCTCACTGGCCGTGCGGAAGGCCCGGCTGATCTTCGCCGAGCCCGACCTCACGCTGAAGCGGCCCGTCAACCCCTGGCCGCTCGGCTACCGGCTCCCCGCCGACGTCGGGCCGCTGTCCGGTCGGCCCGTCGTCAGTCACGCCGGGGTCTTCTGCGCCGACCGGCTCGACATCGGCACCCGCTTCTTCCTCCAGCATCTGCCGGGCGCGGGGCGTTTTCGGCGGGTGGTGGACCTGGGCTGCGGCAACGGTGTGGTCGGTACGGCGGTGGCGCTGGCCGATCCGGACGCCCAAATGCTGTTCACCGACGAGTCCTTCCAGGCAGTGGCCTCGGCCCGGGCGACGTACCGGGAGAACGGCGTCGCGGGGCGCGCGGAGTTCCGGGTCGGCGACGGGCTGGCCGGGGTGCCGGACGGCAGTGTCGACCTGGTGCTCAACAACCCGCCGTTCCACTCCCACCAGGCGACGACCGACGCCACCGCTTGGCGGATGTTCACCGGGGCGCGGCGGGTGCTGCGCCCCGGTGGCGAGCTGTGGGTGGTCGGCAACCGGCACCTGGGCCACCACGTCAAGCTGCGGCGCCTGTTCGGCAGCAGTCACCTGGTGGCGGGCGACCGGAAGTTCGTGGTGCTGAGGGCGGTCAGGTAGTAGCGGGAGCGGCCCCGGCGACCACCTGGATGATCGTGGCCACCGTCCGGGCCATGGCTTCCCTCGCGGCGGTGAGGTAGCCGCGGGAGTCGACCGCTTCGGGGCGGCCGGCCAGGTGTTCCCTGATCGCGCCGGTCATGGCGATGTTGAGCGCGGTGCCGACGTTGACCTTGGCGATGCCGCCCGCGACGGCCGCGGCGAGTTCGCCGTCCGGGACTCCGGAGGAGCCGTGCAGGACGAGGGGCACGTCCAGGGCGCCGGCCAGTCTTTTGAGCAGGTCGTGGTCGAGGGCCGCGGTGCGGGTGGTCATGGCGTGGGAGCTGCCGACGGCGACGGCCAGGGCGTCCACGCCGGAGTCGGCGACGTAGGCACGTGCCTCGGCGGGATCGGTGCGGGCCCCGGGCGCGTGGGCGTCGAGCGGCGGTGCGCCGTTCTTGCCGCCGACCTCCCCCAGCTCGGCCTCGATCCACAGACCCCGGGCGTGCGCCCAGTCGGCCGCGGCACGGGTCGCCGCGAGGTTCTCCGCGTACGGCAGCCGGGCGGCGTCGTACATCACGGAGCTGAACCCGGCATCCTGGGCCCGGCGCAGCAGACCGTCGCTCTGGACGTGGTCGAGGTGAAGGGCGACGGGCACGGCGGCGCCCTCGGCGGCGGCGACGGCCGCCCGGGCGAGCGGCAGCAGGTGACCGTGGCGGTACTTCACGGCGTTCTCGCTGACCTGGAGGACGACGGGCGTGCGCACGGATTCGGCGCCGGCGACGACGGCCTCGATGTGCTCCAGGGTGATGATGTTGAAGGCGGCGACGGCGGAGCGCGCGGCCGCGGCACGGCCGACCAGGTCACCGGTGGTGGCGAGGGGCACGGTTGTTCCTTACCGGGTGTCGGGGCGGGCGTCAGGGGGCGAGGATCACCGAGCGGCTGAGGTGGCGGGGCCGGTCGGGGTCGAGGCCGCGGGAGGCGGCGACAGCGACGGCGAGCCGCTGGGCGCGGACCAGTTCGGCGAGCGGGTCGAGGCCCCCGGGCACCCACAGCGCACCGGTCTCGCGGACCTGTTCGGCCAGTCCCTCGGGGGCCTCGCCGAACATCCAGGTCGCCGTGCCCGCGGTGCTGATGCTGATGGGGCCGTGCCGGTACTCCATCGCCGGGTAGGCCTCGGTCCAGGACAGGGAGGCCTCGCGCATCTTGAGACCGGCCTCGTTGGCCAGTCCGACGGTCCAGCCCCGGCCGAGGAAGGTGAACTGGGTGCGCTCGACGAGTCCTTCGGGCAGCTCGGCCGCGAGGGCGGTGCGGGCGTCGGCGACCACCGTGCCGGTGTGCAGGCCCAGGTGGGCGCGGAGCAGGGTGAGGGCGGTGGTCGCGAACCGCGTCTGCACGACGGACCGTTCGTCGGCGAAGTCGAGGACGACCACGTCGTCGGCGGCGGTCATGACCGGCGTCCCAGGGTCCGCCGTCAGCGCGACGGTGCGCGCGCTGCCCCGCAACGCCGCGAGCAGCTCCAGCACTTCGGTGGTCGTGCCGGAGCGCGTCAGGGCGACGACCCGGTCGTACGCGCGGCCCCGCGGGAATTCGGAGGCCGCGAAGGCGTCCGTCTCACCCAGCCCCGCGTCCTCGCGCAGCGACGCCACCGACTGCGCCATGAAGTACGAGGTGCCGCATCCGACGATCGCCACCCGCTCCCCCGCCGCCGGAAGCGCCGCCGTGTGGCGTGCCGCCTCCGCGGCGGCGCGCGTCCAGCACTCGGGCTGGCTGTTGAGCTCGTCCTCGACATACGTCATGTCGCACACTCCCCGATCGATCGCCCATGGCCCGTCGGGCCCGGTCCGCTCGCTGACTTGTTGATTGTTCCTGCAAGATATAGCTAGCTTTCGAGCACAATCAAGCAGTCCGAGAGAAGAATGCGGTGCGCTAGGGTCGGCGGAAGATCGAGGAACGGAGGCGCGGATGTCGCGCGACGCCCGCTGGAAGGCGCTGCTGGAGCTGCTCGTCGAGCGCGGCCGGCTGGACGTCGATGAGGCGGCGACCGAGCTGGAGGTCTCGGCCGCGACCATCCGGCGCGACTTCGACCGGCTCGCCGAACAGCAGATGCTCGTGCGCACGCGTGGTGGCGCGGTGGTGCACGGGGTGTCGTACGAACTGCCGCTGCGCTACAAGACCGCTCGCCGCGCCTCGGAGAAGCATCGCGTCGCCGAGGCGGTCGCCGCCCTGGTGGCACCCGGCGAGGCGGTGGGACTGACCGGGGGCACGACCACCACCGAGGTGGCGCGCGCGCTGGCCGTGCGCGCCGACCTGACCTCCGGGACCCCCGCGCTGACCGTGGTCACCAACGCGCTCAACATCGCCAACGAGCTGGCCGTCCGGCCGCAGTTCAAGATCGTGGTGACCGGCGGGGTGGCCCGTGCGCAGTCGTACGAGCTGATCGGGCCGCTCGCGGACGGCGTGCTGGGCCAGGTGACCCTCGACGTGGCGGTGCTGGGCGTCGTCGCCTTCGACGTCGCGCACGGTGCCGCGGCCCACGACGAGGCCGAGGCCGCGATCAACCGGCTGCTGTGCGAGCGCGCCGAGCGGGTGGTCGTGGCCGCCGACTCCAGCAAGCTGGGGCGGCGGGCGTTCGCCCGGATCTGCGCGACCGAGTCGGTGGACACGCTGGTCACGGACGGCGCCGCCGACCCGGAGCTGGTGCGGCAGTTCGAGGAGGCGGGGGTCCGGGTCGTCACGGCCTGAGAGCTGCGCCGACCCTACGTGGCCGTCAGCGTCCGTGGCCGTGGCCGTGTCCGTGTCCGTGGCCGTGTCCGTCACTGTCACTGTCACTGTCACTGTCAGTACCCGTGTCCGCCCGTGTCCGCCCGTGTGCTCCGTCGCGGCGGTCGGGGCGGGCTCCCGCGCACCCGGCGCCGCTCCGGCCCGCACGCGAACGCCGCGGTGTGAACCCCGTCCAGTGTCGGAAGTCCAGACGGAGGCGGTAATCGCCGGAACGACCGCCGCGCCGGCGGCAGCGGCGGCGGCAGCGGCGGCCGCACCGGTGCCCGGCCGTGAACCGGGGGCCGTCAGCCGAAGGCCTTCACGGCCTGGTAGTACGTCCAGGCCGTGCTGTCGCACGCGGTCCCGGTGGCACCGCCGTAGCGGGCGCAGACCCGCTTGAGGTCCTCGTAGAAGGCGCTGTCGACCCGGGACTTGTTGGCGCTGAAGGTGCCCGCGTCCTTGTAGTTGCGGTAGCCGAAGTCGTGCCGTGCGCAGGAGGTGCTGAAGGGGAAGCCGAACGGGTTGTCCGGCGAGGAGGAGCAGTAGTCGGTGGTCCAGTCGAACCCGTAGGCACTCCACGCGGACCGGTTGGCCCGCGCGGTGGTCCAGGCGCTGTAGCTGGACGCGCTGGTCTGCGTCCAGCTCGCGAGTACCCGGGCCTTGTCGGCGGGAGCGGCCTCGGCGGTCGCGGCGGTGGCGACGACTGTGGTCGCGGCCAGGGCCGCGGCGGTGAGTCCGGTGGCGGGTCTGCGGTGCATCCCACACCTCCATGAGGCTGCGACCCGCCCCTCGGGCCGCAGGTTCATGTCAAGATGATGCGCATCTCAACCACCTGTTCACACCTCTGTCGCGCCAACCGGCGGTGAGCACGGCATTTTTGGTCCGGCGTCAGGAGGCGTGTCCACCCGGTACGGCCGGGTCCTCCCCTCAGGCGCTTCGCGCGCTCCCGGGGGCCCAGTCGGGGTGGTCGCCGTGCATGGCGGGATAGAAGGGGTCGCCGGGCGCGATCTCGCCCGCGAGCACCGGCCGTCCGGTGAACGCCGCCTTGTACAGGGCGGCGGCGAACTCCAGCGTGTCGCGGGCCTCGGGGCCGCTGCCGGGCGGGCGGGTTCCGGCGTCCCAGGCGTCGAGCACGGCGCCCAGCTGCGCCGTGTGGGAGCTGGGCACGTCGGTTCGCGGGGTGCGCCAGGCGGCGGCGCGTCCGGGTTCGACGTGCCGGGCCGGGGTGTAGGTCCAGTCGTCGTTGCGGTGCCCGTACAGGTGGGTCAACTCGACTGTCGCGTCGGCGCAGTCGACGCGAACGCGGCTCACCTCGTCCGGGGAGAGCACGCTGTTGACGACGGTGGCGAGGGCGCCGTTCCCGAAGCGCACCAGGGCGGTGGAGACGTCCTCGCTCTCGGTGTCGTGGACCAGCCGCGAGGCCATGGCCCGGATCTCCGCCCAGGGGCCGAGCAGATGGAGCAGCAGATCGTACTGGTGGATGCCGTGGCCCATGGTCGGGCCGCCACCCTCGGTGGACCAGCGTCCGCGCCAGGGCACCGCGTAGTAGGCGGCGTCGCGGTGCCAGGTCGTCTGGCAGTGCGCGACCAGCGGGGCACCCAGCTCGCCGCGCGCGATCAGTTCGCGGGCGTGCGCGGCGCCGGAGCCGTGCCGGTGCTGGAAGATCACGGACGCGTACGCCCCGGACGCCTCCTCGGCCGCCGCGATGTCGTCGTACTCGGCGAGGGACAGGCACAGCGGCTTCTCGCACAGCACCCAGGCCCCCGCCTCGAGCGCGGCCACCGTCTGTTCCCGGTGCAGGGACGGCGGCGTGCCGACCAGGACGAGGTCGGGGCGTACGGCGTCCAGCATGGCGGCCATCGACGCGTACCCGGCGACGTCACCCGGTGCCTGCGCGCAGAAGGCGTCGAGCCGCGCCCGGTCCACGTCGACGGCGGCGACCAGTTCGGCGCGGTCGGCGTGGGCGCCGAGAGCGGGCAGGTGGCCGCCGGTGACGATGGCACCGGTACCGACCACGGCGACCCGGCGGCGGGCGGGGAGTGGGGCCATGCGGTCCTCCTCGGACATCGGCGCGACAGGCGCAAGTCTCTTAGAAAGCGCTTTCACGCAGGGCCGACAATAGGCCGGGAACAATCGCCCGGACAACCCCCCACCATTTGCGGGCCGGGCCTGCGGCTGGTCGACTGTCGCGGGGGGAACCGAGGCCGGCGCCATCGTGCCGGCCCACCCTTCAGTCCTCTCCCGAAGGAGTCAAGGCGTGAGTTCCCCGAAGCCGAAGCCCTCGTCGTCCGCTGAGCACCGGTCGGACGGCAGTCAGCCCTGGCTGCACCAGAAGGGCCGGACCATTCAGGAGTTCGGCACCGTCAAGCAGTTCCCCGTGGCGCTCACCATGGAGACCCGTCTCTACTCCTGCCAGCGGCTCAACAAGGTGCTGGCGGACACCCGGATCCTGCACGATCTGTACAAGAAGTACCACTGGCTGATGCGCGGGGCGACGTTCTACCAGCTGCACCTGCTGCTGGACAAGCACGCGGGCGAGCAACTGGAGCTGATCGACACGGTCGCCGAGCGCGTCCAGACGCTCGGCGGCGTCGCGGTCGGCGACCCACGCCACGTCGCCGAGATCACCACCGTGCCGCGCCCTCCGGACGGGGTGGAGGAGGTGCCGTCGATGCTCTCGCGGTTGCTGGAGGCGCACGAGCTGATCCTGACCGACTGCCACGACGCGGCGGCCCGCACCCAGGAACTCGGGGACGACGGCACCAACGACCTTCTGGTCTCCGAGATCCTGCGCACCAACGAGCTGCAGGCGTGGTTCGTGGCGGAGCACCTCGTGGACACGCCGCTGGTCCACGCCTGACCGGGCCGGACATGGCCCACATGTCCCACGAAGCACACGGCAGGCCTCCGACGCTCGGACAGCGGTGGTCCGCGTTCCGGCAGACGCCGTTCTGGCCGGCCACCGTTCTGGTGCTGATCCTCGCCGCCGCGGCCGGGTTCTTCGCGGGCTCGTACACCTACTCGATGGCGGATCCGACGCCCCGCCTGATCCCCACGGCCGTGGTCGGCTCGTACGAGGAGGCCGGTGGCCGAGCCTTTCTGCACGGCCTGGAGCAAGCGCTGGACACCTCGGTGAAGGTGCATCCCTACGAGACCCGCGCCGCGGCCCGCGAGGCGATCGAGCAGCAGGAGGTCTTCGCGGTCTTCGAACTGCGCGACGACGGGCGCAGCGCCGTCCTCGACGTGTCCGGAGCATCCGGTGCCTCGGTCGCCGAGCTGCTCGCCCGGACTGCGCCGGCCGTGGGGAAGAAGCTCGGCGTCGACGTCGCCGTCCGGGACGTCAACCCCCTGCAGGAGGGCGACCCGCGCGGACTGGCGATCTTCTACATCTCCCTGGCCGCCGTGATCATCGGCTTCGTCGGGGCGATCCAGCTGAGCGTGCACGCGCGGACGCTCACCCCGTTCGAGCGCATCCTGTTCACGGTGAGCTACGCGCTGCTCGGCGGGTTCGTCATCGCCGCCACGGTGGACTGGCTGCTGGGCGCGCTGGACCTGCCCTTCGTCGAGTCGTGGCTCATCCTGGCGCTCACCATGTTCGTGTCCGGCATGGTCTTCTCCATGTTCAACACCCTGTTCGGCCGCTGGGCGATGCTGCCGACCTGGGGCCTGATGGTGATCATCGGCAACCCCTCCTCCGGCGGCGCGGTGTCCTGGCCGCTGCTGCCGTCCCCGCTGGGGGAGATCGGCCGGTGGCTGCCACCCGGGGCCTCGGTCAACGCCCAGCACACCGCCGTGTACTTCCAGGGCCACCAGCACGCGTTCCCGTTCCTGGTGCTCGGCGGATGGGCACTGCTGTCCTGCACGATCTTCTGGTTCTGGCGGCACCGGCATCCCGGCGGCCGCGAGAAGAACCCGGCGGCGGACGATCCGGATGCGCAGGATCAGGTGGGGAAGGCCCGGTGACGGCGGTGGACTTCCGACCGGTCGGTCGCGGGCGTCTGTCGTGAGCGCCGCGCTGCTGCGATCATGAGCCGGGAGTCCCCGCTTTCGGTAGGAGTGCACATGGCCCTCGACGTCGACGCGATCCGCGCGCAGATACCCGCCCTGAAGTCCGGCTCCGCCCGCTTCGACGCGCCCGGCGGCACCCAGACCCCGCAGCCCGTCATCGACGCCATCGGCGAGGCTCTCTCCCGCCCGCTGGCCAACCGGGGCCGCAGGACCGAGGGCGAGCGCAACGCGGACGGCATCGTCGCGGACGCCCGCAGCGCCCTCGGCGATCTGCTGGCCACCGAACCGCGGGGCATCGTGCTCGGCCGCAGCGCTACCCAGCTCGCCTACGACCTGGCCCGGACGCTCGCCAAGACGTGGGGGCCCGGGGACGAGGTGGTCGTCACCCGGCTGGACCACGACTCCAACATCCGGCCCTGGATCCAGGCGGCCGAGGCGGTCGGCGCGACCGTGCGCCGGGCCGACTTCGACCCGGCCACCGGGGAGCTGCTCGCCGAGCACGTCGAGGCGGTGCTCTCCCCTCGCACCAGGCTGGTCGCGGTGACGGCCGCGTCCAACCTCATCGGCACCATGCCCGACCTGCCGGCCGTCGCCCGGCTGGCGCACGGCGTCGGCGCGCTGCTCCACGTCGACGCCGTGCACTACGCCTCGCACGCCGTCGTCGACCCGGTGGCCCTCGGCGCGGACACGCTGGTCTGCTCGCCCTACAAGTTCCTCGGCCCGCATCTGGGGGTGCTGGCGGCCCGGCCCGAGTTCCTGGAGACCCTGCGGCCGGACAAGCTGCTGCCCTCCGGCGACGCCGTCCCCGAGCGTTTCGAGCTGGGCACGCTGCCGTACGAGCTGCTGGCCGGCGCGCGCGCCGCGGTGGACTTCCTGGCCGGTCTGGAGCCGGACGCCCGCGGCAGCCGCAGGGACCGGCTCGTCGCCTCGTTCGCGGCGCTGGAGGCGCACGAGGGCGCGCTGCGCGAGCGGATCGAGCGGGGACTGGCCGGCCTCGGCGGGATCACCGTGTACTCGCGGGCCGCACGGCGCACACCGACTCTGCTGTTCACCGTGGCGGGACTGAGCCCGGCCGACGTCTACCGGCAGCTGGCCGAGCGCGGCGTCGACGCACCCGCCGGGTCCTTCTACGCCCTGGAGGCCGCGCGCCGCCTGGGCCTGGGCGACGAGGGCGCCGTCCGGGTCGGACTGGCGCCGTACACCAGCGCGGACGACGTGGTCCGCCTCCTGGCCGCGCTGGCCGGCCTCGACCGCTGACCCGCGGCCTCACGACAGCGGTACGGTCACCTCTCCCACTCCCCGCGCGCTCGCGCCGCCCGCGACCCGGACGGTGAAGGGACGGTCGGTGCCGCCCGCGGCGACCCGCAGCGTGTCCCCGTCGCGCCGCACGCGGAAGGTCGCGGCGGGTGTGCCCAGGAGGTCGGGCACGGTGACCTCGGCCACGTAGTCGGGCACGGCCGACGGGTGGACCAGCAGGGTGGGGGCGTCGAGCCAGTCGCCGTCGGGGCGTTGGTCATCGGAGGCCAGCGGCAGGACGGCGCCCTCACGGACGTACAGGGGCAGGCTGTCGTAGGCGTGCCGTTCGGTGCGCCAGGCCGGGCCGGTGACGCGCTCGCCGGTCAGCAGGTGGGTCCAGGTGCCCCCGGGGAGGTAGACCTCGACCTCGCCGTCCTCGGCGAAGACGGGGGCGACCAGGAGGTCGGAGCCGAGCATGTACTGGCGGTCCAGGGGACGGCACGCCGGGTCGCGCGGGAACTCCAGCACCATCGGCCGCATCATCGGCACGCCGGTGCGGTGGGCCTCGGCGGCGACGCCGTACAGGTAGGGCATCAGGCGGTGCTTGAGGAGGGTGAAACGGCGGGCGACGTCGACCGCCTCCTCGCCGAACTCCCACGGCACGCGGTACGACGAGGAGCCGTGCAGCCTGCTGTGCGAGGAGAGCAGTCCGAAGGCGAGCCAGCGCTTGAAGACCGCGGGGTCGGGCGTGCCCTCGAAGCCGCCGATGTCGTGGCTCCAGAAGCCGAAGCCGCTCAGGGACAGGGACAGGCCGCCCCGCAGTGACTCGGCCATCGCCTCGAAGGACGACCAGCAGTCGCCGCCCCAGTGGACGGGGTACTGCTGGCCGCCCGCGGTCGCGGAGCGGGCGAAGAGGACGGCCTCGCCCTGCCCGCGCTCCTTTTCGAGGAGTTCGAAGACGGTGCGGTTGAACAGGTGGGTGTAGTAGTTGTGCATGCGCTCCGGGTCGGAACCGTCGTGCCAGACCACGTCGGTGGGGATGCGCTCGCCGAAGTCGGTCTTGAAGCAGTCCACGCCCTGGTCGAGCAGCGGCTTGAGCTTCCCGGCGTACCAGTCGCGGGCCGCGGGGCTGGTGAAGTCGACCAGCCCCATGCCGGCCTGCCACAGGTCCCACTGCCAGATGTCGCCGTCCGGCCTGCGCACCAGGTGGCCGAGGGCGGCGGCCTCGTCGAAGAGCGGCGACTTCTGGGCGATGTAGGGGTTGATCCAGGCGCTGACCCGCAGCCCCTTGGCCTTGAGCCGGGCGAGCATGCCCTCCGGGTCGGGGAAGACGTCCGGGTCCCACTCGAAGTCGCACCACTGGTACTCGCGCATCCAGAAGCAGTCGAAGTGGAAGACCGAGAGCGGGATGCCCCGCTCGGCCATGCCGTCCACGAAGGACGTCACCGTCGCCTCGTCGTACGACGTGGTGAAGGACGTGGTGAGCCACAGGCCGAAGGACCAGGCGGGCGGCAGGGCGGGGCGGCCGGTGAGAGCGGTGTAGCGGGTGAGGACGTCCTTCGGGGTGGGCCCGGCGACGACGTAGTACTCCAGCGTCTGGTCCTCGACGCTGAACTGCACCTGGCCGACGGACTCGGAGCCGACCTCGAAGGACACCGCTCCGGGGTGGTTGACGAAGACGCCGTAGCCGCGCGAGGAGAGGTAGAACGGGACGTTCTTGTAGGCCTGCTCGCTGCTGGTGCCGCCGTCGGCCTGCCACATGTCGACGGCCTGGCCGTTCTTCACGAACGGGGTGAAGCGCTCACCGAGGCCGTAGATCTGCTCGCCGACGCCGAGCGCGAGCCGGCTCAGCATGTGGTGGGCGCCGTCGCCGGTGGTGGCGAACGCGGTGCCCTTGGCGTCAGCGCGGGTCAGCTCGCGTCCGTCCGCGTCGTGGAAGGTGAGCCCCCAGGGGCCCGCACGGTCCAGGCGAAGGGTCAGCGGGCCACTGGTCAGCTCGGCGACGGTGCCGTCCCGGCATACCTCGCCGGCGCCGTCCGTGGCGCCGGCGAGGGCGAAGTCGGGGCCCGGGCGGCGCTTCCCGGCGTGGTGGGTGGCCCGGACGCCGATGACGCCCTCGGCGGGAGAGAAGCACTCGACCGTGAGGAGCGGCGCGTTGAGCGTGTCCCCCCTCCGCGTCACCTTCTTCACGGCGGCGTGGGCGGTGAAGCGCTTCGATTCAAGGCGTACATCGCGTACCTCGGTGGCGTACGAGAGATGCACGCCCTCGCGGATGAGCCAGAAGCCGTCGGTGAACTTCATGATCTTCCTTGGGTGGGGCGGGAGCTGTCGGGTAGGGAGCACGGGAGCCGTCTCACAGCGTTTTGATCGTACACAAAACAAATCCCGACGCCGAGGCGTTCGGACCGGCTCCACCTCGCTGAACTGGCACGATTACTTACCAGAACACCTCACTCACCCTGCGGGGCGAAGGAACCGGGGCGGCTTCGCTCTAGCGCGGAAGCAGGTCCGTGACGTATTAGTCATCTCATCAAACAAAACAGTCCGGCAAGGAAGCCGGACGGTACGACAGCAAGGGCCGCACTATGTCGAAGCGCTTCACCTCGCTCGCCCTGACAGCACACCCCCCGGCTGCCACGCGCCGCGGGCGAGGACGCTCACGCCGAGTCGTCGCCCCGTTCGCCGCCGTGTCCGTGCTGGTCGCCGGGGCCTCCCTGGCCGGCTGCGGACAGCAGCGCGACGCCGACGTCTACACCGTGATGAACTCCTCGACCGACGAGTCGTACCACCGCTGGGACGCGGAGGCGATGGCCCGCTGCGGCGAGCGGCTGGGCGTCAGCATCGAGCAGCAGAGCGTCCCGGCCGCGCAGGTGATGACGAAGGCGCTGCGCATGGCGTCGTCCAAGTCGCTGCCCGACATCGTGCAGTTCGACGCGTCCGAGATGCCGACCTTCGCCGACGCGGGCGGCCTGGTCGACCTCAGGTCCCTCGGGCTGAGCACCGACGACATCCCCGACGGCATCGTCGACTTCGGCTCGTACCAGGGGACCTACTACGGCGCCGCCCGCTCCGTGAACACGCTCGCCCTCTTCTACGACAAGGACGTCCTCGGCAAGGCGGGCGTCGAGGTGCCCGCCACCTGGGCCGAGTTGCGGGAGAGCGCGCAGAAGCTCACGCAGGGCAAGCAGTACGGGCTGGCGCTCAGCGCGGGCGGGGCGGAGGACGGCGTCTTCCAGTTCACGCCGTTCATGTGGTCCAACGGCGGCGACGAGACCGACCTGGACGGCCCGAAGGTGGTCGAGGCCCTGGACTACTGGAAGGGCCTGCTGAAGGACGGTTCGCTCTCGAAGTCGACGGTCAACTGGACGCAGGCGGACGTCAACGACCAGTTCATGGCCGGCAACGCGGCGATGATGATCAACGGGCCGTGGCAGGTGGAGACGCTGAACAGCGACAAGTCGCTGCACTGGGGCATCGCGCCGATCCCGGTGCCCGAGGCCGGGGACGACTCGGTGGGTCCGCTCGGCGGCGCGGTGCTCACCGTGCCCGACACCGGCGACCGGGCGCGGGAGAAGACGGCCGGGAAGATCGTCGCCTGTCTGGCGAGCGAGAAGGAGCAGCTGACCTACGCGCTCAACAGCTGGATGGTCCCGGCCAACTCGAAGGCCGCCGCTCTCTGGCGCGAGAAGGTGCCCGAGCTGGACTCCCTCGCCGACCAGGTGGCCGTCGCCCGGTCCCGCACGGCGAAGCTCGGCGCCGGCTGGTCGAGCGTGTCGCTCGCCCTGCAGAGCGCCTTCCAGTCCGCCCTGACCGGCCAGTCCAGTGAGAGCGCCCTGAAGCGCGCCCAGCAGCGGGCCACGAGCGGGAACTGAGGTACGCCCCATGACCACGTCCACCGTCACCGCGCAGACGCCCGCCAAGGCGTCCGAGTCGGCCGCCGCGCCGGCCCCCGGCCGGATCGCACGCCGGCGCAGGCTCACCCAGTGGGGGTTCGTCGCCCCCGCCGTCGCCTTCATGCTGCTGTTCTTCGGCTACCCGCTCGTGCGCAACGTCGTGATGAGCTTCCAGGACTACACGCCGAAGACCTTCTTCACCGGTGAGGCGCCCTTCAACGGCGCCGACAACTGGTCCCACGTGTTCCAGGACGCCCTGTTCGGCAAGGCCCTGTGGCACACGCTCGTCTTCACGGCCGGGTCGCTGCTCGGGCAGTTCTGCATCGGCCTCGCGCTCGCGGTCTTCTTCAGCCGCCGCTTCCCGCTCAACGGGGTGCTGCGCTCGCTGATCCTGCTGCCCTGGCTGGTGCCCATGGTGGTGTCCGGCATCGTCTGGCGGCGCATCCTCGACCAGGACACCGGCGTGCTCAACTCGTTCCTGGACACCCTCGGCGTCGGCGGTCACGCGCCCTGGCTGACCAGCCCCGGGATGGCCCTGCTGTCGGTCATCCTGGTCAACATCTGGATCGGCATCCCGTTCAACATGGTCATCCTGTACGGCGGTCTCCAGGAGATCCCGAGGGAACTGCACGAGGCGGCCGCCCTGGACGGCGCCTCGGCCTGGCGGACCTTCCGCTCCGTCACCCTGCCGATGCTCAGGCCCGTCGTCACGGTCGTCCTCGTACTCGGCTTCATGTCGACGGTCAAGATCCTCGACCTGATCCTCGCACTGACCGACGGCGGCCCGGCCGACGCCACCCAGACGCTCGGCACGCTGACCTACCAGAACTCGTTCGTGCAGCTGGACTTCGGCGCGGGCGCCGTCGTCGGCAACGTACTCATCCTGATCTCCGCCGTGTTCGCGGTGTTCTGCCTGCGGGCCAACCGCAGCGAGGGGAAGTGACGTCCATGGCCACCCACACGCCCACCGCCTCCCGGCGCCGCTGGGGTTCCACCGCCGCCGGCGTTCTCGTCCTGTGCGTGATGCTCTTCCCGCTGTACTGGATGCTCAACACCGCGCTCCAGCCCGACTCGGGGCTGCTGCAGGTCGACCCGGTGCCGGGCGGCCTGGACCTGTCCGGCTTCTCCAAGGCGATCACCGACCAGGGCGGGCACCTGCTGACCTCGCTCGCGGTCTCGCTCGGCGCGGTCGCCATCTGCCTGGCGATCGCGGCGCCGGCGGCGTACGGTCTCGCGCGGTTCGGGCTCCGCGGCTCGCGCACCATCGTGTTCGGCACGCTGATCACCCAGATGGTGCCGGGCATCGTCATCGCCAACGCGCTCTACAGCTCCTACGTCGACCTGGGCCTGGTCAACTCCTACTTCGGCCTGATGCTGGCGGACGCCTCGCTGGGCATCCCGTTCTCCATCGTGCTGATGCGCTCCTTCATGGTGTCGATCCCCGGCGAGGTGATCGAGGCCGCGCAGATCGACGGCGCCGGGCCGGTACGGACGTTCGTGCGGGTGGTGTTGCCGATGAGCCGCAACTCGCTGATCACGTCCGCTCTGTTCGCGTTCCTGTTCTCGTGGAGCGACTTCATGTTCGCGCTCACCCTGAACACGACCGACGACGTCAAGCCCATCACCCTGGGCATCTACCAGTACATCGGCGCGCACGTCGGCGACTGGGGTTCCGTGATGGCCGCGTCCGTGCTGTCGGCGGTGCCGGCGGCGATCCTCCTCGTCCTCGCCCAGAAGTACATCGCCGCCGGGATCTCCGGCGGTTCCGTCAAGTGACTGCCGCGTAGCGTCGAGTGAAGGCGGCAAGCACGGAGACGAGCCGCACAGCATGAGTGGCTACCCCGGCCTCCCTCCCGGCTCCGTGCTGGGCGCCGCGACCGCCCCGTACCAGATCGGGGGCGCGGCACGGGAGGGCGGCCGCGGTCCGTCGGTCTGGGACACCTACAGCCACACCCGGCCCGGTGGCGAACGGCGACACCGGTGACGTGGCCTGCGACCACGCCGCTGCCCCGAGGACGTGGCGCTGCCGGGCGACCTGGGTGTGGACTCCTACCGCGTCGCGATCGCCCGGCCGCGCATCGTGCCGGCGGGTTCGGGCGCGGTGAAACCGAAGGAGGGTCTGGACTTCCACTCCCGGCCGACGGCCGGCCCCCTTGCGGCCTCCCCCGCCCGGCCCCCCGTGCCGCCGCCCCTGCCCGCTCCCTCACGGCCTCCCTCACGGCCTACGGCGGCATGCTGCTCGGGCCGCCCGCCATCGGCTTCATGGCCGACTGGTTCTCCCTGCCGGCCGCCCTCGCCAGCGTGGCGGCGCTCGCTGCGGCGGCGGTGCTGGTCGCGGTCGGTACGCGGCGCGCGGCCGCCCTCGGCTGAGCCGGGCCGTGGCCCGCCCGGGGGGCCTGCCTTCGAGCCCGCTCCATGCGGCACACTCCCTGACATGAAGACAGCCGCGTACGTCGAGGTCCTGGACCGCGAAGGCATGTTGCTGGCCGCGGCCGCCGAAGAGACAGGCAGCGACGCCGAGGTGCCGACCTGTCCCGGCTGGCGGGTGCGGGACCTGCTGCGGCACACGGGGATGGTGCATCGCTGGGCGACGGCGTTCGTCGCCGAGGGGCACACCGCTCCCCGGCCCGCCGACGGCCCGCCCGGCCTCGACGGCGCCCCGCTCCTCGCCTGGTTCCGCGAGGGGCACGGGCGCCTCGTCGACACCCTCGCGGATGCCGCACCCGACGTGCGGTGCTGGCAGTTCATGCCCGCTCCGTCACCGCTGGCCTTCTGGGCCCGGCGGCAGGCGCACGAGACGACCGTGCACCGGATCGACGCCGAGTCGGCCGCGGGCGGTGAACCCACCGGTGTCGGCGTGGACTTCGCGGTGGACGGGATCGACGAGTTGCTGTGCGCCTTCCACGCCCGCCCGAAGAGCACCGTGCGCACCGAGGAGCCCCGCACGCTGCGAGTGCGGGCGACGGACGCGCCGGACGCCGTGTGGACCCTACGGCTGTCCGCGCGGCCTCCGGTGGCCGGGCGGGACGACACCGGGGACGCCGACTGCGAGCTGACCGGGCCCGCCGCACAGCTCTACCCGGCGCTGTGGAACCGCGGGCCGTTCCCCCGAGTGACCGGCGACACATCGCTCGCCGCGTTGTGGCGTGAGCGGTCGGGCATCACCTGGTAGTGAGGGAACCGCGCGGCGGCGGCGAGTCAGCCGGTCAGCATCCGGTGCAGCACCGCCCGCTGCACCGGGAGCACCTCGCCGTGCCTGGCCCGCCCCTTCGGGGTGAGCGCCACCCGCACGCCCCGCCGGTCCTCGGGGCACATGGAGCGCTCGACGAGACCGTCCCTCTCCAGCCGGGCGACCAGCCGCGACAACGCGCTCTGACTGAGGTGGACCCGCTCGGAGATCTGCTGGACGCGGTACCCGCCGGAGCCGCCCCCGTCCTCGTCCCGTGTGCCGGCCAGCACGTCGAGCACCTCGAAGTCGCTTCCGCACAGGCCGTGTCCGTGCAGCGCACGGTCGAGTTCGCACTGGACGCGGGCGTGGAGGTCCAGGATCGAGCGCCACTGGGTCACGAGCGTCTGTTCGGCCTTCTTCGCCGCCATGCGCGCACCGTAGCAGAGCCGGTGGCGGTCGGCGCCACGGCTGCGAGGAGGCGCTCCGGCTGCCGATGCGCCGCCGTTCTGGGAGACTTGTCGGCATGGACACCTACGGGGGACGGCGCACCCAGGGCCGGCGGGACGCCATCACGGTCGAGATCGGATACGCCCTGTGCAGCGCGGTGTTCGCGGCGGCGGTGCTGTTCGGGGCCGTGGCGGGACCGGCGTACCTCTTCGGCCTGCCGGACGGGCTGCGCGATGTGCTCGTCGGCTCGGGGGTGGTGCTGGCCGTGGTGGTGTTCTTCGTCCGTGTGGTGAGCGTGCTGGTCCGGTTCGCGCGCGGGGATCAGCCGAGCCAGCCGGGCCGTACCAGTCCCGACTCGTAGGCGAGCACGACCAGTTGGGCCCGGTCGCGGGCTCCCAGCTTCACCATGGTGCGGCTGACGTGGGTCTTCGCGGTCAGCGGGCTGACCACCAGGCGGCGGGCGATCTCCTCGTTGGACAGCCCGATGCCGACCAGGGCCATCACCTCGCGCTCCCGCTCGGTCAGCCGGGCCATCGCGCCCGCCGCCGCGGGTTCCTTGGAGCGGGCCGCGAACTCGGCGATCAGCCGGCGGGTCACCCCCGGCGACAGCAGCGCGTCTCCGTCCACCACCGCCCGCACGGCGCGCAGGAGTTCCTCCGGTTCGGTGTCCTTGACCAGGAAGCCGGAGGCCCCGGAACGGATCGCCTCGAAGACGTACTCGTCGAGTTCGAAGGTGGTGAGCATGACCACCTTCACCTCGCGCAGCCCGGCATCCCCCGTCACCCGGCGGGTCGCGGCCAGGCCGTCCAGCGAAGGCATGCGGATGTCCATGAGGACGACGTCGGGGCGCAGTTCGCGGATCGAGCGCACCGCCTCCCCGCCGTCGGCGGCCTCCGCGACCACCTCGATGTCCGGCTGCGCGTCCAGCAGGGCCCGGAAGCCGGCCCGTACCAGTGACTGGTCGTCGGCGAGCAGTACGCGGATCACCGGTCGTCCTCCTTCACGTGTGTCGCGGGCTTCGCGTCGAGCGGCAGGGCCGCCAGCACCCGGAAGCCGCCGTCGGGGCGCGGGCCCGCCTCGATGGTGCCACCCAGGGCCGCCGCCCGCTCCCGCATCCCGGCCAGCCCGTTGCCGCCGCCGCCCGCCTCGGCACCCGTCGCGGGGCCGTCGTCGTCGACGCGCAGCCGCGGTGTGTCCCCGTCGCGTCCGAGGCGGACGCGCGCGTGCCGCGAACCCGAGTGCCGTACGACGTTGGTGAGCGCCTCCTGCACGATGCGGAACGCGGCCAGCCCGGTACCGGGCGACAGGTGCGGCGGCTTCCCCTCCACCTCGACGGTGAGGCCCGCGCTCGCCGCCTGCTCGACCAGTTCGGGGAGCCGATCGAGACCGGGGGCCGGCGCGCGCGGCGCGTCTCCGGGGGTGCGCAGGGTGTCGAGTACCTGGCGTACCTCTCCGAGCGCCTCCTTGCTCTGGTCCTTGATGGTGCTGAGCGCGGCGCGGGCCTGTTCCGGGTCGGTGTCCAGGAGCGCCAGCCCGACACCGGCCTGCACATTGATGACGGAGACGCTGTGCGCGAGTACGTCGTGCAGCTCGCGGGCGATCCGCAGTCGCTCCTCGTCCGCGCGCCGTCGTGCCGCGTCGGCCCGTTCGGCGCGCTCCCGCGCCCACCGCTCGCGGCGGGCCCGGGCCAGCTCCGACAGGGCCACGATCGCCACGGCCCAGGTGGCGATCACGAGCTCCTGCCCCCAGGACGCGGCCGGGCCCCCGGGCGGCGGCAGCCACCGGTAGAGCCAGTGCGCCACCAGGGCGTGCCCGGCCCAGAGCGTCCCCGTCGCGGCCCACGCGGCCCCGCGGTGTCCGGCGACGACGGCGCTGAAGCAGGCCACCGCGACGGCCACGAACACCGGCCCGTACGGGTATCCGGCGCCCAGGTAGACCAGGGTGGTGAGTGCCGTGCCGAACACGACCGGCACCGGGTACCGCTGCCGCCACAGCAGGGCGGCCCCCGTCATGAACAGCAACGCGCGTGCGAAGGGGTCGAGGCCGGCCCGCTCGGTCTCCTGGGCGTGGGCGGCGAGGTTCGAGCCGAACAGCACGAACGCCGTGACGAGCACCGTGGAAGGCCAGGGCCACCGGGGGCGGGGCTCCTCGTCGCCCCACCGGTTCCACCGCGGGGGCCCGTGCCGCCACCGCCGCGGCGCCCGGCCCTCGCGCTCACGCTGTCCGTCCATGACCGCCACGCTGGACGCCGGGCGCCGCGGGCGGCGTCACCCGCGCGTGGTGCTCACACGTACTCCCGGCGAAGTACGCCCGCCCCGCCGGGAGCCCTGGTCCTACCGGACCGATGCGGGGCGGGGCAGGGCCGGGCGGGGCGGGGCGGGGCGGGGCGGGCGATGTTCGGGGGCCGATGAGCCGGAGGCACGCCTCGGCGTCGATGAGCCGGGAGACGATGTTGCCGGCGCGGACGAACCGGGGAGGATGATCCGCCCACGGCCAGGCGTCGACCGCCGGACGGCGAGAACCGGGCGCCGCCCGACCGGACGCCGACGGTCGGGCGGCGTCGCCCAGGCGCCGACGACCGGGCGCCGACGGTCAGGCGCCGGGCTCTTCCCCCGCGGACGGCGCGGGCCGCCGGTCCATCGCCGTCAGCGCCCGCTGCGCCAGCGGATGGCCGCGGACCAGCTCTCCCAGCGAGGTCGAGCCCTGCGTGATCTCCCTGAACGCCTTCCAGGCCGGGCGGAATCCGGTCAGGGCCGCGTGGAAGAGGCCGGGACGGCGCTCGAACACCGTCAGCAGCCGCTTGCCGACGCTCATCTCCACACCCAGCCCGGCCTTGATCGCGAACGCGTAGTTCAGGGCCTGCTTCCGCGCGTCCACGGCGTCGTGCGCCTCGGAGACGCGCACCGCCCACTCCCCCGCCAGCCGCCCCGACCGCAGCGCGAAGGAGATGCCCTCGCGGGTCCACGGCTCCAGGAGCCCGGCCGCGTCCCCGCACACCAGGACCCGGCCGCGCGACAGCGGCGAGTCGTCCGCACGGCAGCGCGTCAGATGACCTGAGGAGACGCTCGGCTCGAATCCGGCGAGCCCGAGCCGGCCGACGAAGTCCTCCAGGTACCGCTTGGTCGCCGCGCCCTCGCCGCGCGCCGAGATCACGCCGACCGTCAGGGTGTCACCCTTGGGGAAGACCCAGCCGTAACTGCCGGGCATCGGGCCCCAGTCGATGAGCACCCGGCCCTTCCAGTCCTCGGCGACCGTCTCCGGCACCGGAATCTCCGCCTCCAGGCCGAGGTCGACCTGGTCGAGCTTCACCCCGACGTGCGCGCCTATCCGGCTGGCGCTGCCGTCCGCGCCGACGACGGCCCGGGCCAGCACCGTCTCGCCGTCCTGGAGGACGACGGCGACCGTGCGCCGGTCCGGTACCGCCGACCCGTGCTGCTCCACGCGGGTGACCGCCGCCCCGGTGCGCAGCTCGGCGCCCGCCTTCTGGGCGTGCTCGACGAGCTGCTGGTCGAACTCGGGCCGGTTGATCAGCCCGAACAGCATCTGCCGGGACCGCCGGGTCCGGGTGAAGCGCCCGTTGTGGGAGAACGTCACCGCGTGCACGCGGTCCCGGAAGGGCAGCTCGAAGCCGGGCGGGAGGGTGTCGCGCGAGGGACCGATGATGCCGCCGCCACAGGTTTTGTAGCGGGGCAGCTCCGCCTTCTCCAGCAACAGCACGCGCCGCCCCGCGACCGCCGCCGCGTAGGCGGCCGAGGCCCCCGCAGGTCCCGCGCCCACCACGACGACGTCCCAGACCTGACGCGTGTCGTCCGCCGAAGAGTTCTCGCTGCTCACGATGGTCTACTGCTCCGATCAAACCGCATGCCGCACCTGACCCCCGCATCCTACGGCGGGCATCGCCGCAGGCCACTGTGGGAGGATCGGCCCGTCATTCCAAGTACTCCTTGGTACAACGTCGCACCCACAAGGAGCGTGCCCATGTCGCCGAATCCGGTCGCCGAGACCATTTCCTCGCTGATGCCCCGGGCGAAGGAGGAACTCGCCGCGCTGGTGGCCTTCAAATCGGTGGCGGACTTCGACCAGTTCCCGCGCAGCGAGAGCGTGGGCGCCGCCAACTGGATAGCGGCGGCCCTGCGCGCCGAGGGATTCCAGGACGTGGCCCTCCTCGACACGCCGGACGGCACGCAGTCCGTGTACGGGTACCTGCCCGGGCCCGAGGGCGCGAAGACGGTGCTGCTCTACGCCCACTACGACGTGCAGCCGCCGCTGGACGAGGCCGGCTGGGCCACTCCGCCGTTCGAGCTGACCGAGCGCGCCGGCCGCTGGTACGGGCGCGGTGCCGCGGACTGCAAGGGCGGCGTGCTGATGCACCTGCTCGCGCTGCGCGCGCTGAAGGCGAACGGCGGCGTGCCGGTGCACGTCAAGGTGATCGTCGAGGGGTCGGAGGAGCAGGGCACGGGCGGCCTGGAGCGGTACGCCGAGGCGCACCCCGAGCTGCTGGCCGCCGACACCGTCGTCATCGGGGACGCGGGCAACTTCCGGGTCGGTCTGCCGACGGTCACCTCGACGCTGCGCGGCATGACGCTGGTCCGCGTGAAGGTCGACACGCTCGAAGGCAACCTGCACTCCGGCCAGTTCGGCGGTGCCGCGCCGGACGCGCTGGCCGCCCTGATCCGCGTCCTGGACTCACTGCGCGCCGAGGACGGTTCGACGACCGTCGACGGGCTGGCGGCGGACAGCACGTGGGAGGGCCTCGCGTACGACGAGGAGCAGTTCCGCAGGGACGCGCGGGTGCTGGACGGCGTCGAGCTGATCGGTTCCGGTGCGGTCGCCGACCGGATCTGGGCGCGGCCGGCCGTCACCGTGCTCGGCATCGACTGCCCGCCGGTCGTCGGCGCCACCCCGTCGGTGCAGGCGGGCGCGCGGGCGCTGGTGAGCCTGCGGGTGCCGCCGGGGGTGGACGCGGCCGAGGCGACCAAGCTGCTCCAGGCGCACCTGGAGGCGCGGACGCCGTGGGGTGCCCGGGTCGGCGTCGAACAGACCGGTCAGGGCCAGGCGTTCCGTGCCGACACCACCAGCCCGGCGTACCAGGCGATGGCGGACGCGATGGCGGTGGCGTACCCCGGCGAGGAGATGCAGTACGCCGGTCAGGGCGGTTCCATCCCGCTGTGCAACACCCTGGCGGCGCTCTACCCGCAGGCGGAGATCCTGCTGATCGGCCTGAGCGAGCCGGAGGCGCAGATCCACGCCGTGAACGAGAGCGTGTCCCCCGAGGAGCTGGAGCGGCTGTCGGTGGCCGAGGCGCACTTCCTGCGCAATTACGCGGCGAGCTGAGCCGGGCCGCGTTTCGCGTTCTGCCGTCGGCAGAGGGGCCTCGCCCGAGGGCGGGGCCCCGCCTACGGTCGTCGTATGGACGTCATCGAACTCCTCCCCCGCCTGCGCCTCCTTCGCTTCCCGGTCGGCCAGGCCTACCTCTGGCGGGACGGTGACGGCCTGACGCTGGTCGACGCCGGTCCGGCCGGAGCGGGGGCGAACGTCGCCGCGTCGGCCGAGTCCTTCGGGCGGCTACGGCGTGTCGTGCTCACCCACTTCCACGAGTACCACGCGGGCGGGGCGCAGGAGGTCGCCGCGCTCACCGGGGCGGAGGTGGTGGCGCACGTCTTCGAGGCGCCCGTCGTGCGGGGCGAGGTACCGGGTCCGCCGCCCGCCTTCGAGGACTGGGAACGCCCCCTGCACGAGGACGCCGTACGGCGGCTGCCGCGGGGCGGCTTCGACCGGCCGGCGCGCGTGACGGAGGTGGCGGACGGGGACGTCCTGGACTTCGGCGGCGGAGCGCGGGTGGTCCACGCCCCGGGCCACACGGACGGGAGCATCGCGCTGAGTCTCCCGTCGCGCGGCGTGCTGTTCACGGGGGACGCCGTCGCCGCGTCGCCCGCCGGCGGCGCGGTGATGCCCGGCGGGTTCAACGTCGACCGGCAGCGGGCCGTCGCTTCCTTCGGACGGCCGGCGGGGCTCGACCCGGAGGTGGCCTGCTTCGGCCACGGAGATCCGGTCACCGTACGGGCCGGGGAGGCTCTGCGGGAATCCGCGCGGACGTACGGGCCCGTCGGCTGACGTCAGCCGACCGGCGTGCCCGCCTCCAGGTAGTGGGCTGCCCCGCGCTCCCGGGCCCTCAGCGCCCAGCGCAGCCGCTCGTAGCGGACCGGGGGCAGCAGGGCGGCGGCCTCGTCCTCGGTGGCGAAGCGCCAGTCGCGCAGCTCGGGGCCGGGCAGAAGGATCCGGGCGGCGTCCGCGGAGTCGAGCCGGCCGCCGTCGAATAGCAGTCGCAGACCGCCGTAGGCGGGGGGTGCGGGTGGTTCCCAGTCGACGACCAGCAGGGCGGGTACGTCGTCGAGGCGCAGGCCGGTCTCCTCGGCGACCTCGCGCATGCCGGCCCGGGCCGGCGCCTCGCCGGGTTCGACGACTCCGCCGGGGAACTCCCAGCCGGGCTTGTAGGTGGGGTCGACGAGCAGCACCCGGTCCCGCTCGTCGAAGAGCAGGACGCCTGCGGCGACGGTCTCGCCGGTGGGCTCCGGAGTCTGCACGATCTCGCAGGCCGGCACGGCGCCGGTTCCGACGGCCTCGGCGATCCGGGCGGCGGCCTCGTACGGAGTGAGGGCGCCGGTGTCGACGGGATGGGCGTCGGCGGTGAGCCAGGAGGCGAGGGCGCAGCGGTAGGGCTCGATGTGGTCGTAGGACCACTGCCGCACCCGCATCTCGCCGTCCGGCAGGTCCGCCGGTGTCTCGCGGCTCGCTATTCGCTCCCGCAGGATCGTTTCGGCCGGGGCCAGCAGGACATGCCGGACCGCGATCCGGCGGGCGGCGAGGCCGCCGAAGATCTCGTCACGGTACTCCTGGCGCAGCAGGGTCATCGGGACCACGAGGGTCCCTCCGAGGTCGGCGAGCAGCGCGGCCGCCGTGTCGATGACCAGGCGGCGCCAGATCGGCAGGTCCTGGAAGTCGCCCACCTCGGCCAGGCGTTTGGGCGGCAGCAGGTGTGCTAGTGCCCCGCCGATGACCTCGGGGTCGAAGAGCGTGCTGTTCGGGATCAGTTCGATCAGTTCCCGTGCGGTGGTCGTCTTCCCCGCACCGAACGCGCCGTTGATCCAGACGACGGTCACAGGTCCCCCTCTTCTGTTGGCCCCCTGTGGCTTGCCCGCTTCACCCTGCCACGGAAACCAGGTCCAGTTGAGGGCGTACGACAGCGGCGCCGGTGCCCCTGGGGGTGGGGGCACCGGCGCCGTGTGGTCCGGGACGGGGCGGGCGGGGCGTCGGGCCTCAGCCCAGTCGGCCGAGGGAGTCGTCGTCCAGGGTCAGGCTCTCGGTGGCGACGGTGTCCTGGACGGTGCTGACCGTGTCCTCCACGTCCAGGCCGAGCGGGAGTTCACTCGGAGCGGCGTGGGACGGGGTGACGGCCGCGACGACGAACCCGGTGGCGAGGGACGCGAGGGCGAGCATGCTGCGCTTCTTCATGCCCCGTTCAACTACGCGGCGTCTCCGTGGTCACGGCCGCCGGGGCGGGAGTCTCGGATCGCCCGGGCCTCGCTCGTCACCCGGGAGTCCGGCTCGACCGCCTCCCCCGCCGACCGGTCCGGGACTCAGACGTGCGCGGCGGTCACCTCCGCCGTCCTCGTGAGCGCCGCCGCGGCCGCGCCGACCAGCCCGGCGTCCGTCCCCATCTGGGCGGGGACCACCGCCAGGCGCTGGACGAAGGACAGCGTCGCGTAGTCGGTCAGCGCCTTGCGCAGGGGGGCGAAGAGGACGTCGCCCGCCTTGCCCACGCCCCCGCCGACCACGGCGATGTCGATCTCGACGAGGGTCGCGGTGGCGGCGATACCGGCGGCCAGTGCCTGCGCGGCCCGCTCGAAGGACGCGACGGCGACGGGGTCGCCCAGGCGGGCGGAGGCGGCGACCGCGGCGGCGGAGGTGTCGCCGTCAGGTCCGGGCAGCCAGCCGGCGTCCAGGGCGCGGCGGGCGATGTGGGGACCGCTCGCTATGCGCTCCACGCAGCCGCGCGCACCGCACGGGCAGGGGTCGCCGTCCAGATCGACGCTGATGTGTCCGATGTGGCCGGCGTTGCCGGTCGGGCCGGGGTGCAGCCGGCCGCCCAGTACCAGACCGCCGCCGACTCCGGTCGACACCACCATGCACAGCGCGTTGTCGTGCCCGCGGGCGGCGCCCTGCCAGTGTTCGGCCGCCGTGATGGCCACCCCGTCGCCGATCAGCTCCACCGGCAGGTCACCTGCGGCGGCCCGGACCCGCCGGACCAGCGGGTAGTCGCGCCAGCCGGGCACGTTCACCGGGCTGACCGTGCCGGCCGAGGCGTCCACCGGGCCCGCGCTGCCGATACCGACGGCCGTGGCCCGCCCCCACAGCGGCGACGCGGTCAGCTCCGCGAGCACGGCCTCGACGGCCCTCATGACGGTGTCGCCGTCCTCCCGGGCGGGCGTCGCGCGCTGCGCGCGCGCCTGGATGCGGCCGTGGCCGTCCACCAGCGCGCCGGCGATCTTGGTGCCGCCGATGTCCAGCGCTGCCACGAGGTCGGTGTGCATCAGAGTCGGATCTCCCCGTCGGACCGAAAAGCGAAAAATGACGTACACAAGAGCGCGCAGCGGCCGGTACCACCGTGGGGACGTGGACCGGGGAGTGCGATGGACAGTGTCTCCCGCATCTGACAACGTTGTCCAGGCTCTATGCTCGACGCCACATCCTCATACAAGCCCATGACCGACACATCCCCCTGGACAACAGGAGCCGACGCAATCCCGTGGACGACAGGACAGGACACCGCATCGTGCCCGACACGACCCGCCGCGCAGACCACCTCCCCGGGAACCGCTACGGCAATCGCCCGACCATGAAGGACGTCGCCGCCCGGGCCGGGGTCGGTCTGAAGACCGTCTCCCGGGTGGTCAACGGCGAGCCCGGTGTCACCCCGGAGACCGAGCGCCGCGTCCAGGAGGCCATCGACGCGCTGGGCTTTCGCCGCAACGACAGCGCGCGGGTGCTCCGCAAGGGCCGCACCGCCAGCATCGGTCTGGTCCTGGAGGATCTGGCCGACCCGTTCTACGGACCGCTCAGCCGCGCCGTGGAGGAGGTGGCCCGCTCCCACGGCGCCCTGCTGATCAACGGGTCGAGCGCGGAGGACCCGGAGCGCGAGCAGGAGCTGGTGCTGGCGCTGTGCGCACGGCGCGTGGACGGGCTGGTGGTGATCCCCGCCGGGGACGACCACCGGTATCTGGAGCCGGAGCTGAAGGCGGGCGTCGCCACGGTGTTCGTGGACCGTCCGGCGGGGCGGATCGACGCGGACGTGGTGGTGTCCGACAACTTCGGCGGCGCCCGCGACGGCGTGGCCCACCTGATCGCGCACGGGCACCGCAGGATCGGCTTCATCGGAGACATGCCCCGCATCCACACCGCCGCCGAGCGGCTGCGCGGCTACCGGGCCGCCATGGAGGACGCGGGCATACCGGTCAAGGACTCCTGGATGTCCCTGGGCGTCACCGGCCCGGAGCGGGTGCGCCGGGCGGCCGAGGAGATGCTCGCCGACCCGCAGCCGGTCACCGCGATCTTCACCGGCAACAACCGGGTGACCGTCACCGTGATCCGGGTCCTGGCCGAGCACACCCGGGGCGTCGCCCTCGTCGGCTTCGACGACATCGAGCTGGCCGACCTGCTCCAGCCGGGCGTCACCGTCGTCGCGCAGGACGCGGCCGCCCTCGGCCGCACCGCCGCCGAACGGCTGTTCCGGCAGCTGGACGGCACCCTCCTCGCCCCCGACCGCATCGAACTGCCGACCAGGCTGGTCACCCGCGGCTCGGGCGAACTGCCGCCGTCGCACTGAGGGGCCGCGACGGACGACCGTACCGGCGGCGACCGGCGCGGGCGGCCGGACACACCGGTGCACCCGTCCGCGCCACCGCCACCGCCACCAGGAGCCACACCGTGTCGCACCCGAAGGAGCCACACCGTGTCGCGCCCACCGGGTGAGCGCCGCGGCCCCGCTCGGCCGCCCGGCGAGGACCGGACGCCGCGAGCGCTCGGGACGGCCGGAGTGCCGCGCGAGGAGCCGCTGCCGTACCCGGGCACGTGGCCCCGGGAGTCCGGCCGCTCGACGGGGCCGGGCCGCAACCGCTGGACCGCCCGGCCTGGATCGGTACGTGGGCTCCGGGCCGGACGGCCCCTTCGCGGGGACCCGGCCGCCGCCTACTGCGCCGATGCCGTGAGGTCGCCGCGCCGGGGCGAGGAGAAGCCTTCCAGGTCGGCGCGGGTCAGGCCGGTCAGCCGGGCCACCTCGCCGATGTCGAGGGCGCCGCAGTCCAGGCCGCGCAGCAGGTAGCCGCTGAGGGCCTTGGCCGTGGCGGGCTCGTCCATCACGTCGCCGCCGGTGCGGTTGGCGTAGCGGGAGAGGCGGGCGGCCGCCTGCTCGAAGCCCTCGCGGTAGAAGGCGAAGACGGCCGCGTACCGGGTGGGGATGTGGCCGGGGTGCATGTCCCAGCCCTGGTAGTAGGCGCGGGCGAGGGCGCGGCGGGTGAGTCCGTAGTGCAGGCGCCAGGCGTCGTGGACCCGCGCGGTGGGGCCGACCGGCAGGACGTTGGTGGAGCCGTCCGAGACGCGTACGCCGGTTCCGGCCGCGGCGACCTGCATGACCGCCTTGGCGTGGTCGGCGGCCGGATGGTCGCCGGCCTGGTGGGCGGCCGAGACGCCGAGGCAGGCGCTGTAGTCGAAGGTGCCGTAGTGCAGGCCGGTGGCGCGGCCCTCGGCGGCCTGGATCATGCGGGCGACGGCGGCGGTGCCGTCGGCGGCGAGGATGGACTGACTGGTCTCGATCTGGATCTCGAAGCCGATCCGGCCGGGCGTCAGGCCGCGGGCCTTCTCGAACGCCTCCAGGAGCCGCACCATGGCGGTGACCTGCTCGGGATACGTCACCTTCGGCAGGGTGAGGACCAGACCGTCGGGCAGGCCGCCCGCCTCCATCAGGCCACTGAGGAAGACGTCGAGGGTACGGATGCCTCGGGCGCGCACCGGGGCCTCCATGCACTTCATGCGGATGCCCATGTACGGGGCGGCCGTGCCCTGCTCGTACGCCTCGGCGACGAGCCGGGCCGCGCGGGCGGCCGCCTCGTCCTCCTCGGCGTCCGTTCGGCCCCCGTAGCCGTCCTCGAAGTCGACGCGGAGGTCCTCGACGGGCTCGCGCTCCAGCTTGGCGCGTACGCGGGTGTAGACGGGCTCGGCGAGGTCGTCGGCGAGCCCGAGGACGGCGGCGAAGGAGGCGGCGTCCGGGGCGTGTTCGTCGAGGGCGGCGAGGGCGCGGTCGCCCCAGGAGCGGATCGTGTCGGCGGCGAAGACGTCACCGGGGACGTAGACGGTGTGCACGGGCTGGCGGGTGCCCGGGTCTCCGGGGTAGCGGCGCTCCAGCTCCGCGTCGACCGGTGCGAGGGAGGCACTGATCTTCTCGCCGACGGCGCCCGCGAGGCTCGTTGCCACCTTCTCCTGCTGACCCATCCCACACCCTCCTGTAGCAACTTTTCCGCTGAACGGAATCACTTATCCGTAAAGCGAAGTTATCTGGCGGCCCTTCGCCGGTCAACACCATCCTGCGCACATGCCGAGGCCCCCACGACCACGGACGGTCACGGGGGCCTCGGCCCGGCGTCGAAGCCGGGGGAGCTTCAGCCCTTGCGGGTCTTCACTTCCTCGGTCAGCTGCGGGACGACGTCGAAGAGGTCGCCGACGACGCCGTAGTCGACCAGTTCGAAGATCGGGGCCTCGGCGTCCTTGTTGATCGCCACGATCGTCTTCGAGGTCTGCATACCGGCGCGGTGCTGGATCGCACCGGAGATGCCGGAGGCGATGTACAGCTGCGGCGAGACGGACTTGCCGGTCTGGCCGACCTGGTTGGTGTGCGGGTACCAGCCGGCGTCCACCGCGGCGCGCGAGGCGCCGACGGCCGCGCCGAGCGAGTCGGCGAGCGCCTCGATGATCGCGAAGTTCTCCGCACCGTTGACGCCACGGCCGCCGGAGACGACGATCGCGGCCTCGGTCAGCTCCGGGCGGCCGGTCGACTCGCGCGGGGTGCGCGAGGTGACCTTGGTGCCGGTGGCCTGGGCGGAGAAGGAGACCGACAGGGCCTCGACCGCACCGGCGGCCGGGGCGGGCTCCACGGCGGCCGAGTTCGGCTTGACCGTGATGACCGGGGTGCCCTTGGAGACGCGGGACTTGGTGGTGAAGGCGGCGGCGAACACCGACTGGGTGGCCACCGGGCCCTCGTCGCCGGACTCCAGGTCGACGGCGTCGGTGATGACGCCCGATCCGAGGCGCAGCGCCAGGCGGGCCGCGATCTCCTTGCCCTCGGCGGAGGACGGGACCAGCACGGCGGCCGGGGAGACGGCCTCGTGGGCGGCCTGGAGGGCGTCGACCTTCGGCACGACCAGGTAGTCGCCGTACTCGGCGGCCTCGTGGGTGAGGACCTTCACCGCGCCGTGCTCGGCGAGGGTGGCGGCGGTGTCGGCGGCACCGTTGCCCAGCGCGACGGCGACCGGCTCGCCGACGCGGCGGGCGAGCGTCAGCAGCTCCAGGGTGGGCTTGCGGACGGCACCGTCCACGTGGTCGACGTAGACGAGAACTTCAGCCATGGGACTTCTTCTCTCCTGCTTGCGAGATGTGAGGGGCGGTCGGCGAATCCGGGGCTCAGACGGACTTCTGGCCCGCGAGGCTCATCACACGAACTTTCGCTCCGCGAGGAAGGCGGCGAGCTGCTTGCCGCCCTCGCCCTCGTCCTTGACGATCGTGCCCGCGCTGCGCGCCGGGCGCTGGGCCGCGGAGTCGACCGTGGTGTAGGCGTTCTCCAGACCGACCTCGTCCTCGTCGATGTCGAGGTCGGACAGGTCCCAGGACTCAACGGGCTTCTTCTTGGCGGCCATGATGCCCTTGAAGGACGGGTAACGCGCCTCGCCCGACTGGTCGGTGACCGACACGACCGCAGGCAGGGACGCCTCCAGCTGCTCCGTGGCCGAGTCGCCGTCCCGGCGGCCCTTGACCGTGCCACCCTCGACCGAGACCTCGGACAGCAGCGTCACCTGCGGCACGCCCAGGCGTTCGGCGAGCAGCGCGGGGACCACGCCCATGGTGCCGTCGGTGGAGGCCATGCCGGAGACGACCAGGTCGTAGCCGGCCTTCTCTACCGCCTTGGCCAGGACCAGGGAGGTGCCGATGGCGTCCGTGCCGTGCAGGTCGTCGTCCTCGACGTGGATCGCCTTGTCCGCGCCCATGGACAGCGCCTTGCGCAGCGCGTCCTTGGCGTCCTCGGGGCCCACCGTCAGGACGGTGACCTCCACGTCGTCGTCGGAATTCTCAGAGATCTGCAGCGCCTGCTCGACCGCGTACTCGTCCAGCTCGGAGAGCAGACCGTCCACGTCGTCCCGGTCGACGGTCAGGTCATCGGCGAAGTGCCGGTCGCCAGTGGCGTCGGGCACGTACTTCACAGTGACAACGATCCTCAAGCTCACGCCGGCTCTCCTACTGCGTCGACATTTCAGTGCTGCCTCTTGCAGGCAGCATAGGCGCCCCAAGCGGCCGATCCCGGTCGGGGCGACCCGCGCCCCGGCCGGAATATTACTCGTCAGTACATCCAGTTCTTTCCCGCTAAGCAAGCGCTTTGAACTGTGACCTTCGCAACGCAGCGTAACCGGAACTAGACGCCCGCGCGGAAGCCTGCCCGGCGACCGGTCAGTCGCGCAGGCCCTGGTAACGCCCCTGGTGGTACAGCAGGGGCCTGCCCGAACCCCCGGGGTCGCCGGCCAACACCTCCGCCAGCACGATCCGGTGGTCCCCCGCGGGCACCCGGCCGACCACCCGGCAGGTGAGCCAGGCGAGCACGCCGTCCAGCACGGGCACCCCTTCCGGGCCGTCCTGCCACACGGTGGGCGCCGCGAAACGGTCGGCACCGCTGCGGGCGAAGGTGGCCGCCAGCTCCTGCTGGTGTTCACCGAGCAGGTGCACACCGACATGCTCGGCCGCGGACACCGCGGGCCAGCTCGAGGAGCCGGTACCGAGGCCGAAGGAGAGCAGCGGAGGACGGGCCGAGACGGAGGTGAGGGACGTGGCCGTGAAACCGACCGGGCCGGCGGGTCCCCGAGCGGTGATCACGGCGACGCCCGCCGCGTGCCGCCGGAAGACGGACCGGAACAGGTCGTCGGTGGCGAGCCGCGGCGCGGTGAGGCCGGGCGTGGCCGTCATACGGGGTTGTCCTTCCGCGTCGCGCCTCGGTCCCGGAAGCGGGGAGCGAGGAAGGGGGGCAGGCTGACGACGGGTGGCACACACAGTCACATACGTCCCGGATGTCGAAGCTGTGGGGAAGACCTCACCACTGGCGTGTCGGTTGTCACACCGCCTCGCCCAGCGCGGCGATCACGTCCGCCCTGCGCGGCTGTCCGACGGCCCGCCGTACGACGCGGCCGTCGGCGTCCAGGACCAGGACGGTGGGGGTCTTGAGGACGTCGAGGGCGCGGACGAGTTCCAGGCGGGCCTCGGCGTCGATCTCGACGTGGGCGACACCGGGGACCATGCCGGCCACCTCGCCCAGGACCCGCCGGGTGGCCCGGCAGGGCGCGCAGAAGGCGCTGGAGAACTGTACGAGCGTCGCGCGGCCACCGAGTGCCGCACCCAGGTCGGCCGCGTCGAGCCGTGGGCCGAACGCTTCCGACCGCCTGCCGTCGCCCTGCTCGCGCACCGGCGCGCCCCCGTTCCGCCGCCACTGCGGCACTCCTGGGCACGCGTCCCCCGCGTGCCGCCGTCGGTCGTCCGGTCGTCCGGTCGTCCGGTCGTCCACAGGTGCAGCGCTCGCGGGGCGGCGGAGATTCCCGCTCACCGTCGCGTTTCGGCCGCGCCACGGCCGGCGAGTGATGAGGATCTCGCCGCACGCGGGCACCAAGGCTGGTACGGAGGCCGTTCTTGGGGCACGATCTGCGACAAGCCGTAAAACCTACGGCTGCGTAACTTTCGGCTGGGAGCCCTGTTCCCAGGCTGACAAGGAAGGGTCCGACCCGCCCATGGCAGAACTCGTCTACCGTCCGGTCATCGGTCTCGCCCGTACCCTGTTCAAGGCGTGGGACCTCAGGATCGACTGCCAGGGTTCGGAGAACATCCCGCGCTCGGGCGGCGCCGTGCTGGTGAGCAACCACATCAGCTACCTGGACTTCGTCTTCGACGGCCTGGCGGCGCTGCCGCAGAAGCGGCTGGTGCGCTTCATGGCGAAGGAGTCGGTCTTCCGGCACCGGATCTCCGGTCCGCTGATGCGCGGGATGAAGCACATCCCGGTGGACCGCAAGCAGGGCGAGGCGGCCTACGCGCACGCCCTGGACTCGCTGAAGTCCGGCGAGATCGTCGGGGTCTTCCCGGAGGCGACGATCTCCGAGTCGTTCACCCTCAAGAGCTTCAAGTCGGGAGCCGCGCGGCTCGCGCAGGAGGCGGGCGTCCCCCTGGTCCCCATGGCCCTGTGGGGCACCCAGCGCCTGTGGACCAAGGGCCACCCGCGCAACTTCAAGCGCAGCCACACCCCGATCACCATCCGGGTCGGCGAGGCGATGGAGGCCCCGCGCGAACAGTACGCGGGTGCCATCACCCGGCGGCTGCGCGAGCGGGTGCAGGAGCTGCTGGAGGCCGCGCAGCGCGCCTACCCCGTGCGTCCCAAGGGCGCCGACGACACCTGGTGGATGCCGGCCCATCTCGGCGGCACGGCCCCGACGCCCGAGCAGCTGCGCACGGCCCGGGCACACTGAGCCGCGCCCTTCAGAGGGCGGTCGGAAGGATTTCCCACAGGTGCGGCCGGTCGGTCGCCGCCTTCAGGACGTCCAGCACGGCCGGGTGCGGAGCGGCGTACAGCTCCGGGTAGTCCGTCTCGCCCGCCGCGCGGTCCGGCGTGAAGGCCAGGTGTTCCCTCCCCAGGGAGAACCACGCGTTCACGCCGGGCTTGTTGCCGCGCGGGTCCTGTCGGTGCCACGCGCCGTCGAGGCGTACCGCGACCAGCCCGTGCACCACGTCGAACCGCTGGTAGCACAGCGCCGCGGGAATGTCCTCGGCCCGCAGCAGCGCGGCCAGCGCGTGGGCCTTGGCGTAGCAGATGCCGGTGCGCCGCTCCAGGACGTCGGACGCCCGCCAGGTGACGCGCGGATCCCCGGAGTCCTGTGAGTGCGGGATGGTGTCGCGCACGAAGTCGAAGGCCAGCCGCGCATAGGCATACGAGTCCTGTGCCTCCTCGGCGAGCCGGTCGGCCACCTCCCGAACGCGCGGGTGGTCGTGGTCGATGGCGTCGTCGGCGGCGAGGTAAGCGGACAGGTCAGGCGTGTCCTGGATCAGCTCCATGCCCGCAGAGCATAGGAAAGCGATCACCCGACAGTCAATGACTTTTCAGGTGACCGCATACCTATGCACAATGGGCCGGTCCCCGTCAGCGCGCCATCTCCTCCTTGAGGGCGGCCACGAACGCGTCGACGTCGTCCTCGGTGGTGTCGAAGGCGCACATCCAGCGGACGTCACCGGCGGCCTCGTCCCAGAAGTAGAAGCGGAACCGCTTCTGCAGGCGCTCACTCACCTCGTGCGGCAGGCGGGCGAAGACCGCGTTGGCCTGCACCGGGTAGAGGATCTCCACGCCGTGCACGGCGCGCACGCCCTCGGCCAGACGCCGGGCCATCTCGTTGCCGTGCCGGGCGTTGCGCAGCCACAGGTCCCTGGCGAGCAGCGCCTCCAGTTGCACCGACACGAAGCGCATCTTGGAGGCGAGCTGCATGGACAGCTTGCGCAGATGCTTCATGTGACGCACCGCGTCCTGGTTCAGGACGACGACCGCCTCGCCGAACAGCGCGCCGTTCTTGGTGCCGCCGAGCGAGAGGAGGTCGACGCCGACCGCGTTGGTGAACGTGCGCATCGGGACGTCCAGGGAGGCGGCGGCGTTGGCTATCCGGGAGCCGTCCAGGTGCACCCTCATGCCGCGGGCGTGGGCGTGCTCGCAGATGGCACGGATCTCGTCCGGCGTGTAGAGCGTGCCCAGCTCGGTGCTCTGGGTGATCGAGACGACCTGCGGCATCGCGCGGTGCTCGTCGTCCCAGCCGTGGGCCTGCCGGTCGATCAGGTCGGGCGTGAGCTTGCCGTCGGGCGTGGGCACGGTGAGCAGCTTCAGACCGCCCATGCGTTCGGGCGCGCCGCCCTCGTCGACGTGGATGTGCGCGCTCTCGGCGCAGATCACCGCGCCCCAGCGGTCGGTGACCGCCTGGAGGGCGACGACGTTGGCGCCGGTGCCGTTGAAGACCGGGAACGCCTCGGCCCCGGAGCCGAAGTGGCTGCGGACGACCCGCTGGAGGTTCTCGGTGTAGTCGTCCTCGCCGTACGCGACCTGGTGCCCGCCGTTGGCCAGCGCCACGGCGGCGAGCACCTCGGGGTGGGCCCCGGCGTAGTTGTCACTGGCGAAACCGCGGACCTCGGGGTCGTGATGGCGACGCGCGTCGGTCTTCGGGGGGTTCACGGCTTCTCGGTCAGCCACAGACGGTTTCCGTTCACTTCCGCGGCGGGCTTGTCCCAGACACCGGCGACGGCCTCGGCGAGGTCACGCACGTCCGTGAAGCCCGCGAACTTCGCGTTGGGACGCTCGGCGCGCATCGCGTCGTGCACCAACGCCTTCACCACCAGGATCGCAGCCGCCGACGTCGGCCCCTGCTCGCCCCCGGCCTTGCGGAAGTAGTCCGCCATGGCCAGCGTCCACGCCTCGGCGGCGGCCTTGGCGGCCGAGTAGGCGGCGTTGCCCGCGGTGGGGTTGCTCGCGCCGGCGGCGCTGATCAGGACGTAGCGGCCGCGGTCGCTGCGCTGGAGCGCCTCGTGGAAGGCGAGGGACGTGTGCTGCACCGTACGGATGAGCAGCTTTTCGAGGAGGTCCCAGTCGCCGAGGTCGGTCTTGGTGAAGGTCTGACTGCCGCGCCAGCCGCCGACGAGGTGGACCACGCCGTCGACCCGGCCGAAGTCCTTTCCGACGCGGTCGGCCCACGCGCGGGTGGAGTCCAGGTCGAGCAGGTCGACCTTCTCGCCGGTGACCGTGGCGCCGCCGTGCGCGTAGCGCGCCGCGTCCACCGCCTCCGCCAGCCGTTCCGGGTCGTTGTCCGAGCCGACGACCGTCGCACCCGCCTCGGCGAGCCGCAGCAGCGCGGCCCGTCCGGCGGGCCCGCCCGCCCCGGCCACCGCGATCACCGCGCCGTCGAGCGCCCCGTTCCCCATGGTCCTCGCCTCCTGAGCCCGTGCCTGCCGGCCGTGTTCCCGCGCGCCGTCGCCGTCACTCACGCGGCGGCCCGCTCGGCGCCGTCCGCCGTGATGCCCCGCGTCGAGGCGATCACCTTCTTCAGCTTCTTGGACAGCGCCTCGTAGAACATGCTGAGCGGAAACTCGTCCGGAAGCACGTCATCGACGAGTTTGCGCGGCGGCAGCGACAGGTCCAGGGCGTCGGGTCCCTTGGCCCACTTCGAGCCCGGGTGCGGGGCGAGGTAGGTGGAGACCAGCTCGTAGCCCGCGAACCAGTGCACGATCTTCGGCCGGTCGATGCCGTCGCGGTAGAGCTTCTCGATCTCGGCGCACAGCTGGTTGGTGACCTGCGGGGCGCGCTGCCAGTCGATGAAGAGCTTGTTGTCCGTCCAGCGGACGACGTCGTGCTTGTGCAGGTAGGCGAAGAGGAGCTGACCGCCGAGGCCGTCGTAGTTGCGCACGCGCTCGCCGGTGACGGGGAAGCGGAACATGCGGTCGAAGAGCACCGCGTACTGCACGTCGCGGGCCTGCGGGACGCCCTCGGCCTCGAGCTGCACGGCCTCCCTGAAGGCGGTGAGGTCGCAGCGCAGCTCCTCCAGGCCGTACATCCAGAACGGCTGACGCTGCTTGATCATGAACGGGTCGAACGGCAGGTCGCCGTGGCTGTGGGTGCGGTCGTGGACCATGTCCCACAGCACGAACGCCTCCTCGCAGCGCTTCTGGTCGTGCACCATGGCGGCGACGTCCTCGGGCAGCTCCAGGCCCAGGAGGCCCACGGCGGCCTTGGTGACGCGGCGGAAGCGGGCGGCCTCGCGGTCGCAGAAGATGCCGCCCCAGGAGAAGCGCTCGGGCGCCTGCCGCACGGCGATGGTCTCGGGGAAGAGCACGGCCGAGTTGGTGTCGTAGCCGGCCGTGAAGTCCTCGAAGGTGATACCGCAGAACAGCGGGTTGTCGAAGCGGGTGCGCTCCAGCTCGGCCAGCCAGTCGGGCCAGACCATGCGCAGCACGACCGCCTCGAGGTTGCGGTCCGGGTTGCCGTTCTGCGTGTACATCGGAAAGACGACCAGGTGCTGGAGACCGTCCGCGCGGTTCGCGGCAGGCCGGAAGGCCAGCAGCGAGTCGAGGAAGTCGGGCACCTGGAAGCCGCCGTCGGCCCAGCGGCCGAGGTCCTTCACCAGGGCCTCGTGGTAGGCGCGGTCGTGCGGCAGCAGCGGGGACAGTTCGCGCACGGCCTCGGTGACGCGGCGTACGGCGTCCTCGGCGGCGGCGCGCTCCGGGGCCCCCTCGGCGTCGAAGTCGATCGACCCGTCTTTGGACTGCCATGGACGGACCCGCTCCACGGCATCCTTGAGCGCGGGCCACGACGGGTGCTCCACCACCCTGCTCGCCGGAGGAATGTTCTCCTCCATACCCACCTGCACAAGAATTTCCGTCATGTCCCATCCTCCACCGAAGAAGCTAGTGCCAGGACACCGTAGGCATACGAGGTTCCTCTCAGCAAGAGGCACCTCCGCAAATTATCCTGCCTCACCCGGGCCTTCACCGCATTTTTTCCTGTCGGTCGCCGGACTCGTATACCCGGCGCGGCACGGGGGAAACGGTCCGGCAGGGCCGTTAGGCTGCCGCCCTGCCCACGCCGACGTCGACGGAAGCGAGTCGAGCCTTGAACTTCCTCACCATCGGTCACCGCGGAGCGATGGGTGTCGAACCCGAGAACACCCTGCGTTCCTTCGTCGCCGCCGAGCAGGCCGGCCTCGACGTCGTCGAACTGGACCTGCACCTGAGCAAGGACGGCGCGCTCGTCGTCATGCACGACGCCGACGTGGACCGCACCACCGACGGCACCGGTGCGATCGCCGACAAGACCCTCGAGGAGCTGCGGGCGCTGGACGCCGGCCGCGGGGAGCGGGTACCGGTCTTCGAGGAGGTGCTGGACGCCGTCTCGGTGCCGTTGCAGGCCGAGATCAAGGACGCGGCGGCCGCTCGCGTCCTCGCCGGGGTGATGCTCCGCCGGGACCTGGTGGACCGGGTGGAGGTGATCTCGTTCCACGACGAGGCCATCGTCGAGATCGCCCGGCTGGTGCCGGGGGTGCGGACCGCCCTGGTCGCGCAGTACTACGGACCGGAGGTCGTGGACCGTGCCGTGGAGGCGGGCGCCGGGACCCTGTGCCTCGACATCGACCGGATCACGCTGGAGGTCGTGCGAAAAGCCCGCAAGGCGGGTCTGCGGGTCTTCTCCTGGACCGTGAACACCCAGGACCATCTGCGGCTGGTGCGCGCCCTGTGCCTCGACGGCGCCACCACCGACTACCCGGAGATCAAGCGCACCGGCCGTTTCACCGCCTGAGGCGCCTGGCCGCGTCTCGGTCCACGGCTCAGGCCAGCGGCTTGACCAGCAGCTCGAACCGGAGGTCGTCCCGCTGCGGAACGCCGAAGCGCTCGTCGCCGTACGGGAAGGGGGTCATCTCTCCCGTACGGCGGTAGCCGCGGCGCTCGTACCAGGCGATGAGGTCCTCGCGAACGGAGATCACGGTCATGTGCATCTCCGTGACACCCCACGACTCACGGGCCTGCCGCTCCGCCTCCGAGATGACCGTCTTGCCGAGACCCTCGCCCTGGAGCGCCGGGCTGACGGCGAACATCCCGAAGTAGGCGTGCGCGCCGCGGTGTTCGAGCTGGCAGCAGGCCACGATCCGCTCGTCCCGCTCGACCGTCAGCAGGCGGCTGTCCGGCGCCTGGACGACCTCCCGCACGCCCTGCGGGTCGGTGCGCCGCCCCTGGAGGATGTCCGCCTCGGTGGTCCACCCGGCCCGGCTGGCGTCGCCCCGGTACGCGGACTCTATGAGCGCCACGATCGCGTCCACGTCGGCGTCGGTGGCGTCGCGGTAGGTCAGTCGGCCGGTGGTGGTGTCCATGGGGGCGTCTCCGGTTCGTTCTCGGCGCGGCGCGGCGCGGGCACCGATGAGCGTAACGCCGTCGGTGGCCGCCACTAGGGTCGGGGCGCATGGTGCATGTACTCAGCAGCCGAACCCTGGTCCGCCCCACCGACCCCGACCGCTCCCGCGCCTTCTACGGCGAGCAGCTCGGTCTCGCCGTCCACCGGGAGTTCGGCACCGGGCCCGAGCGGGGCACCGTCTACTTCCTGGGCGGCGGCTTCCTGGAGGTCTCCGGGCGCTCCGAGACTCCCCTCTCCCCCGCCCTCGCCCTGTGGCTCCAGGTCGAGGACGCGGCGGCGGCCCACGACGAACTGCGCGCGAGGGGCGTCGAGATCGTGCGGCCGCCGGTCAGGGAGCCGTGGGGGCTGGTGGAGATGTGGATCGCGGACCCGGACGGCACCCGGATCGTGCTGGTGGAGGTGCCCGCCGAGCATCCACTGCGCTACCGGCCGGGAATCTGAGCCGCCGGGACGGTACCCGCCGGATGGCCGCGGTCCCCGTCCGGCCTTAGCGTGCTGGAGGGGGACGGACGGTCTGCGGCCCCGGCGGAAGGACGCCCACCACGATGAAGCTCCACGAACCGGTGACCGGCGGCCCCTGCTGGGCGGAGCTGGGGACCACCGATCTCGAAGCGGCCAAGCGGTTCTACACCAAGCTGTTCGGCTGGTACCCCGAGACCGACTCGCGGCAGCAGGCGGGCGGCTGCACCATCGCCCGGATCGGCGACGCGGCGGTCGCCGCACTGACGCCCCTGTACCAGCCGGGGCAGCCGGTCGCGTGGAACGTGTCCTTCGCCGTGCGCGACGCGGAGGCCGCCGTACGGCAGGTGACGGCGGCCGGCGGAACGGCCCTTCAGGCGGCCACGGACTTCTTCGACGCGGGCCGCTTCGTGGTGGCCGCCGATCCGACCGGGGCGGTGTTCCAGCTGTGGCAGGGGCGCGCCTTCCCCGGTGCCGGGCTGTTCAACGCGCCCGGCTCGCTGGGCTGGGTCGAGCTGCTGACCCGGGAGCCCGGCCGGGCCGCCGACTTCTACACCACGGTGTTCGGCTGGAGCGTCACCGCATCGGAGCGCTATCCGCAGTGGGGGATCGACGGGGCGGACTTCGGCGGCATGGTGACGATGGACGACAAGTTCCCGCACGAGGTGCCGGCCCACTGGCTGCCGTACTTCGCGACGGCGGACGTGAACACCGCCGCGGTCGACGCGACCGACGGCGGCGGCACGGTGCTCATGGAGCCGACCTCCGTGCCCGACGGACCGCGCATCGCGGTACTGCGGGATCCGCAGGGCGCGATGTTCGGCGTGTACCGGGCGGGCGACGAGCGCTGACCCTCCCGGCCCCCGGGACAGCCCGCCTCGCCGAAGGCCCCGGTGTCGGCGGGCGTCAGGCCCGCAGCGCGTCCAGGCGGCCCTCCAGCCGGCCCAGCAGTCCTGCGAGGAGCGCCGCCAGTTCGTCCTGCCGGGGCCCGTCCACGCCGGACAGGACGGCGGACTCGTAGGCGAGCTGCTCGGGAAGGATGCCGTCGACGAGGTCGCGTCCGGTGTCCGTGAGGCGGACGTGGGCGACCCGGCGGTCGCGGGTGTCACCGCGCCGCTCGACCAGGCCGCGCTCGGTGAGCTGCTTGAGGCGCTTGGTGACGGCGGCGCCGGAGGAGAAGGTCTCACGGGCCAGCTCGCCGGGGGTCAGCTCGTGCCCGGTGCGGCGCAGGGCGCCGAGCAGGTCGAACTCGGCGCGGCTGAGGCCCGCCCGGCGCAGCGGGGCGTCCTCGGCCTGCTGGAGGAGGGCGGCGCAGCGGTTGATGCGGCCGATGATCTCCATCGGTCCGGTGTCGAGGCCCGGGTGGACGGCCTGCCACTGACGTACGACGGCGGCCACCGTGTCCCCGCCCGGCCCCTGCCCCCCGTCGCCCGCTCCCCTGTCGCCGGCTCCCTCGTCGCCTCCGGTCGCCGGTCCCCCGTCGGTTGCGGTCATGGCCGTACGTCCTCCGTTGTCGTGCCCGTGTCCCGGTCCGGACGCGCTGCCTGGCGCCGCACCGCCTCGGCGAGCGTACGGTGTCCGGACCGTTCGGCGAGCACGACCCTCTCCTGGGGCAGTGCGCGTCCCCACCATTCGCCGGCCGCCCCGTCGGCGGTGGCCCGCAGATCGGTCAGCGCGGCGGCCAGGCCCCGGCGGGCGGCCTCCAGGGCGCCCGGGGCGGGGGCGGGCTCCGCGAGGAGGCGCGCGGCGCGCTCCCGGGCGCGGTCGGCCGCGCTCACCGCCCGTTCGACGCGGTCCCCGGCGCGCCGGTCGGTGACGACGACGGCGGCCAGGAAGCCGACCAGGGCCCCGACGAGGGTGTCCACGGCCCGCTCGGTGATCAGTTCACCCGGCTCCTGGTAGCCGGCGAACTCGGTGATGAGCAGGGCCATCGGCGTCACGCAGACGGTACCGAGCCAGTAGTTGCGGGTGATGAGCGCCTCGGCGCCGAAGTTCAGGGCGAGGCAGAGCAGGACGAGGAGGATCTGCCCCAGGTGGGCGAGCGGGGTGAGGGCGGCGAAGAGCAGCACTCCGGCGATGTTGCCGACGACGCGCTGGACGGCCCGGGTCCAGGTCAGGGCCATGTTGGCCTGGTAGAGCGCGGCGGCGGTGACGAGCGCCCAGTAGGGGCGGCCGATACCGAGGGCGAGGGAGGCGTAGCCGGCCAGCGCGCAGCCGAGGGCGGTGCGCACGGCGATCGGGGTCAGGGGGCCGAGCCGCTGCCACAGGGGCGCCGGGCGGGTCGCGAGTTCGGCGTCCGCGCCGAGGAGTTCGCCGGCCGGGCCCGGGGCGTCACCGGTGCGGGGGATCCGGCCGGCGCCACGCAGGGCGTGGGCCCAGGCCCGCAGCCGCTCCGGGTCGGCGTCGGCGGGGGCGGTCAGCGCGACCTCGGAGCGGACGACGAGGCGCTCCAGGGCGCGCCGGGTGGTGGCGCGGTCGCCCGTGGCGGGCAGGGAGAGCAGCGTCTGCCAGGCGGCCTGTACGGCGGCGTACCCGGCGGCGCGGGCGGGTGCGTGGCCGTCGCCGGTGCCACGGGTGACGGCGTGGGCGGCGGCCGCGTTCAGGGCCTGGGCGGTGGCCCGGCGTTCCGGGCCGTGCGGGCGGACGAGCGCGGGCGCCATCCCGACGAGCCAGGCCCAGGCGCCCGCGGCGGCGCCCAGCGCCAGGTGTCCGGGGATCTGGCCGAGGGTCTGCGGGACGAAGAGGGTGGCGGAGCTGATGAAGGTCAGGACCACGTTGCCCGGCGGGCCGACGCGCGTGGCGTCGCACAGGGCCTTCTGGACGGCGGCCAGCAGAGCGCCGACGGTGACGAGGACGACGGCGTTCCGGGTGAGCGAGGCGGTGACCAGGGCGACGGCGACGCCGCCGAGCATGCCGAGCACCACCCGGGCCAGGGTGCGGGCACGGGCGGGGTAGGGGCGGTGGTGGGCGTAGAGCGCGCACAGGGACCCGGCCATCGTGTACATCGCCAGGTCGAGCCGGCCGAGTGCCAGCAGAAGCAGGTTGGGAGGGGCGACGGCGGCGACCGAGCTGAGCGCGGGTTTGAACCAGATCTCGGAAGGCCGGCGCAGGCGCAGCGCGCCTGCCAGGGAGAGGCGTCGGCCCGGCGAGGTGCCGGGGGTGGGGGTCGCACTGCTCATGGGAAATAGCTTAACAGGTGTTTTACCTGTAAATGATATGGCGCACATGGGCCATACACGTCACCGGCCAGCGACGATCCGCCGCGCTCCCCCGAATACCCCCCGTGTACTTCCTTGCGCTCGCGTGCGCGCCGCGCGGTCCGGGCAGTCCTTGACGGACCGTGGACCGCCGAACGGGGAGGTGCGTGTGCACGGACCGGCGTCGCCCGGATGGCTGCTGGTCGCGCTGTGCGCGGTGACCGGCGTCTACTGCCTGCTGCGGATGCGCAGCCGGGTCGAGGAGCAGCGCCGCGCCGCGGGCGGCGAGGCCCTCATGGGATTCGGCATGGCCGCCATGGCCGTGCCCGCGGCGGCGTTCGCCCCGCCGGCGTGGGCCTGGCCCGCGTACGCGGTGGTGTTCGGCGCCGCCGGGCTGCGGGCGCTGTGGGCGGCCCGGTCCGGTCGCCGCCATCTGCACCACCTCGTGGGAACGGCGGCGATGGTCTACATGGCGGTGGTGATGGCCCACTCCCCCGCCCACGCGCACGGCCACGGCACTTCCGGTACACCGGTGGTGACCGGGGCGCTGCTGCTCTACTTCACGGGGTACGTCCTGCGGACCGGCGCTCGTCTGATCCCCGTCGCGGCAGTGGCCGGGGGCGGTCCGGAGGCAGACGGCCGTGCGGCGGCCGGCTGGGGCGACCGGCCGGAGCTGGCGCGGGCCTGCCGGCTCTCGATGGCGATCGCGATGCTGGCCATGCTGCCGACCATGTGACCCGGGCCGGCCGGGGCCCGTGCTGACCGGCGTTCGACGGGCGCGATCGTTGCCTGCGTCACTTCGCGCCTCGGGTCGCGCTGCCGACGGCGCGGCGCTCATAGGCTGCCCCCATGGTTCTCCCCGCGGCACTGCTGCTGCTCGGCGCGTTGACCGCCGTGCTCGCCCCCAGGCTGCTCGCCCGGGCCGACTGGCCGGACCGCGAGCCGGTGGTCGCCCTGTGGGTCTGGCAGTGCGCGGTCGCGGCGGTGATCGTGTGCTGCGCGCTGTCGATGACGTTCAGCGCGGCGGCGGCCTGGCACGCGGTGGGCGGGCCCGTCTTCGCGTCCGCTCCGGGCCCGGTGGTCGAGGCGTACGCACGGGGCACGTCCGGTCTCTGGGCGGACACGACCGCCGTCACCCTGGCCTGTGGTGGGTTGTGGAGCGTCGCGATGCTGGTCCGGGAGGTCGTCGGGGCCCGTTCCCGGCGCCGGCTGCGCCGGGCGCAACTCCTGCACCGCGCTCCGCTGTTGCCCGGCGAGGAGTCCGGTCCCGACCGGCTCGTCGTCCTGGAGGGCGAGCGACCGGACGCCTGGTGGCTGCCCGGGTCGCCCCCGCAACTGGTCGTCACCACCGCCGCGCTGCGCCGCCTCCGGGGCCGGCAGCTGGACGCGGTGCTCGCCCACGAGAAGGGGCACGCCCGGGCGCGGCACGACTGGCTGCTGAGCTGCTCCGCCGCGCTGGCGGACGGTTTCCCGAGGGTCCCGGTCTTCGCGGCGTTCCGCCACGAGATGCACCGCCTGGTCGAACTCGCCGCCGACGACGTGGCCTCCCGCCGTTTCGGCCGGCTGACGACCGCCCTGGCCCTGGTCGAACTCAACGAGGACCGTGGCGTCTTCGGCCCGTGCCCGGCCGCCCAGGCCCATGTCCCGCAGCGCGTCCACCGTTTGCTCACCCCGCCGGACCGGCTGACGGCGGCCCGGCGGCTGCGGCTGACCGCGGCGGCCGCGCTGGTACCGGCGGTTCCGGTGCTGGTGGCGTTCGCCCCGGGGCTGCGGGCGTTGGGCTAGCTGCCGAACTGGCCACGGGGACACCGGTTCGGCGAGGATCGCAGCATGCAGACGCCGCCCGTCGACTCCCCGCCCTCCCCACCGCGGCCCCGCACCGCCCTTCGCGTCACCTGGATACTGGCCGCGTGCTCCGCGCTGCTGCTCACCCTGGTGGCCGTCGAGTGGAGCCCGTTGTTCCGGCTGGACGACGACATCGCCGGCACGACGCACCGCTGGGCCGTGGACGAGCCCGGCATCACGCACGCCATGCGGGTCCTCACCGACTGGGTGTGGGACACGTGGACCATGCGCCTGCTGTGCGCGGTGGTGGTGCTGTGGCTGTGGTGGCGGCGGGCCGACCGGCGGACGGCCGTGTGGCTGGGGGCGGCCTGTCTGCTGGGCAGCCTTCTGCAACAGGTCCTCAAGGCGGCGGTGGACCGCGCCCGACCGGTCTGGGCCGACCCCGTGGACTCCGCGCACTACGCGGCCTTCCCCTCCGGGCACGCCATGACCGCGACGTTCGTGTGCGGCCTGCTGGTGTGGCTGCTCCACCACTACGGCGCCGGCCGCGCTCTGCGCCGCGCCGGCCTGGCCGTGGCGGTGGTCTCCGTGGCCGGGGTCGGCGTGACACGGGTGTGGCTCGGCGTCCACTGGGCCACGGACGTTCTCGGCGGCTGGCTCCTGGGCGCCCTTGTCGTGGTGCTCGCGGTGCTGGTGCACCGGCGCGCGCGGCCGTGAGCGGGGCGGGATCCGCCCGACCGGGTTCCGGCCCGAGCGCGACATCGTCTCCGTCGCCTCCCGGGAACCGCCGGCACGGCATCCGCAAGCCCGGCCCTCGGCTGTCCGGCGTCGCCTGCGCGGCGCTGGGCGTGGAGCCGGGACGGACGCTGATGGCCGGCGACGGCGGGGGTGCGGACGGCGGGGCCACGGCACTCGGCCGCGGGGTGCACTTCGTGGACCATCTGCCGGTGGCCGAGCGCCCGGCCGGCCTGCGGCCGGTGCTGGACCTGGTGTGCTGGGCCCGGGTCGCCGTGGGCGGCGCGCACTCTCGCCGAGCACGTAGCCCGAGGCAACCAGTGGGGCGTCCCGTCCGCCTCGGACGATCCCCCGTGTCGCCCGAGGCAGACGGTAGCCGGGCGGACCCCTGGAGGTCCGTCCACCTGCGCCGAGTATAGTTGGCTGCCAGCCAGTCAACGCAGGAGTACAGCATGTCCCCGCGCAGCGCCTCGGTCAATGAAGAATTGCGGCGGCGCTCGAAGGAGCGGCTCCTGCAGGCCGCCGTGGAGCTGGTGGGCGAGCACGGGTACGAGGCCACCACGCTGGGGGCCATCGCCGACCGGGCGGGTTCTGCGCGCGGACTCGTCTCGTACTACTTCCCCGGCAAGCGCCAGCTGGTGCAGTCCGCCGTGCACCGGCTGATGCACCGCACCCTGGAGGAGGCGCTGGAGCGCGAGCCGTGCACCGCCGACGGGCCCGAGCGGATGGCGCGGGCCATCGACGCGGTCCTGGGGCTGGCCCGGGACCGGCCGGTGCTCATGCGGCAGCACATGGCGGGCCTGCTCCAGGCCGAGGTGGGCTTCGTGCCGTGCCCGGAGCAGCGGCGGCTGGCGGAGCTGCTCCGGGACACCGTGGCACGGCACGGCTCGCGGGACGTCGAGCGCGACTACCCGATGCTGCGCGCGCAGCTGATGGGCGCCGTCTTCGCGGCTCTCGTGCCCGGGGTGCCGATGCCGGTACCGGAACTGCGCTCCGAGTTGTTCGCGCGCTATCGGCTGGACTGGGAGCTGGGTGTCCCGCCGGACGCCGAGGCGCCCGGCGGGACGACGTGCGAGACGGACCTGTCGCGGTTCTTCGCGACCGGCGTGCCCGGTCGCCCGGACCGGACGGACCGGACGGACCGGACGGACCGGACGGACCGGACGGACCGGACGGACCGGACCGCTCAGTCGAAGTAGTCCGGCTGCGTCTGCGTGTTGAGCTCACGCAGGTGGACCCGCTTGGCCGGGTCGGTGCGCCGGTCGCTGAGCTTGAGGACGTCGAAGCCCTTGGCGATGTCGTTCGAGTAGATGTAGCCGTTGTAGTAGTACGCCGACCAGGAACCGCCGGTGGTCATCGTGTCGGTGGTCAGCGGACCCCGCTCGAAGTAGGCGATCTCCTTGGGACGCGAGGAGTTGGTGAACTCCCAGACGGAGATGCCGCCCTGGTACCAGGCCTGGACCATGATGTCCTTGCCCCTGACCGGGATCAGCGAGCCGTTGTGGGCCACGCAGTTCTCGGTGTCCGCCTGGTGGCGCGGGATCTTGAAGTAGCTGCGGAAGACCAGCTTGCGGTGGTCGCCCCGGCCGACGATGTCGTAGATGCCGTCGGCGCCGCGGTTCGGGCCGATCTCCGCGTTGCAGGTGGCGGCGCCGCCACCGCCCAGTTCGTCGGTGAACACCACCTTGTTCGCGCGCTGGTTGAAGGTCGCCGAGTGCCAGAACGCGAAGTTCACGTTGTCCTGGACACGGTCGATGACCCTCGGGTGCTCGGGGTCCTTGATGGAGAACAGGATGCCGTCGCCCATGCAGGCGCCCGCCGCCAGGTCCTCGGAGGGCAGGACGGTGATGTCGTGGCAGCCGGTGGTCTTGGAGACGCCCGGGTTGGTGGGCCCGCCCGGGTTGCCGCCGCCGTCGGGGCCCTCACCGGGGAACAGCACGGGGAAGCCCACGAGGGCCGCCCGCTCGGGCGCCTTGCGCGGCACCTTGATGACGGAGATCCCGTCGTGCGGCGGCCGGCAGTCGGGGTACGCGGCGTTCGGCGAGTACGAGGAGACGTAGATGTAGACGTTCCTGCGCTCGGGCACCAGCGTGTGGGTGTGCGAGCCGCAGGCGGTCTCGACGGCGGCGACGTACTGCGGGTTCCGCTTGTCGCTGATGTCGAAGACCTTCATGCCCTCCCAGGAGGACTTCTCGGTCGCGGGCTGCGTGGTGCTGTTGCAACTGCTGTCGCTGCGTGAGGAGTCGGTCGACAGGAACAGCAGGTCCCCGGAGACGGAGATGTCGTTCTGCGAGCCGGGACACAGCACCTGGGCGACGGTCTTCGGCTTCTTCGGGTTCTTGATGTCGAAGATGCGGAAGCCGTCGTAGTTCCCGGCGAAGGCGTACCGGCCCTGGAAGGCCAGGTCCGAGTTGAAGCCGGACAGCGCGTCCTTGGGGATGTTGGCCAGGTGCTCGATGTTGTCCGAGTGGACCATCTCGTCCTGACCGGGTATGTCGCCGTGCTCGATGGCGTCACGCACTTCGGCGCGCGCACTCCTGGACACCTCCTTCGACGTGGCCGGACCGTCCCCCGGGTCGGGGGTCGCCATGGCCGGGCCGGCGGTGAGCAGCGCGGACAGGAGTCCGGCGGCGGCAGCCGCGGCTCCGAGGCGTCTGCGCCGCGTTCGCGGGTCGTTCAACAGGGTCACTGTTTCCTCCCAGCGTCCGTTCCCGTCGGAACGGTTCACGCACCCGCAGTATCGTCTTCGCCATGCACATACCAACAGGGGGCAACAGACACGCAAGGAAGTTTTCTGATCAGTGACACGCGGAAGCGTGCTAGGACGGTCATCGCACCCACAAGGTTCCGCATCCCTCCCCGGAGGGGCACCCCCAGCCACAGGAGGTCGTTGTGTCCTTTCACCCCGCGATGTCCGGCACTTCGCTCGTCACGGCCTCGCTGACCGCACTGACGGTGCTCGCACTGGGCGCCTGCGACTCGGGTTCGGACACCGGACCGGCGGCCGCCGCCGGCCCCTCGGTGATCGCTCCGGGCAAGCCGGGCGAGGGCAACCGGACCCTGTCCGCCGAGGTCGCCGAGCAGCAGCGCGCCGACGACGACTCCCCCAACTCGGCGGACGTCTCCTATGCGCGGATGATGATCCAGCACCACGCCCAGGCACTGGAGATGACCGGACTGGCGCCCGAACAGGCCGAGTCCGGCCAGGTCAAGAAGCTCGCCGAACGGATCTCGGCCGCACAGGGACCGGAGATCAAGGCGATGGAGGGCTGGCTGAAGACCCAGGGCGAAAGGGTCACGGGCGGCGGACACGATCACGCGGCGATGCCGGGAATGGCGACCGAGGCCCAGCTGGGGAAGCTGCGCGCGGCGCAGGGCAAGGCCTTCGACCAGCTCTTCCTGACGCTGATGATCACTCACCACGAAGGCGCGATCACCATGGCCACGGACGTGAAGGCCGGGGGCAACAACGTGCGGATCGAGGAGATGGCCGACGACGTGGTCGCCCAGCAGACGAGTGAGATCTCACGGATGCGCGACATGCTGTAACGGCCCCGACGACGCAACCGCGCGACGGGGCGACGGGGCGACGGGGCGACGGGGCGACGGCGTAAACGACGTGACGGGCTCTCAGGCGTGCCTCAGCGGCGCGCGCGGCGCGGCGTGAGGAATCCCTCGTCGCGCGCCTGCCCGATCAGCCTGAGCGACTTGCGCCGGCTGTGCCCGGTCGCGCGCATCACCGCGAGGACCGGGTCGCCGCCCTCGTCCCGGGCCGCCCGGTACTCGTGGGCGACGAGCCTGCGCCCCTCCCGCCCGCGCGGCCACGCGGGACGGGCCCGCCGCGACGCGGCCGGCGCGGCACGGGCGGGGCCCGGCACACAGGCCTCGAAAAGCGGGTCCTCCAGCCACTCGGCGAGCACGGCCAGGTCGTCGAGGGACAGGGGCGGATCGGCCCGTACGCCCTCGACCCGCACGTCCTGACCGGACAGCACGGCGAGCGCGTCCACCCGGGCACCGTCGGCGAAGGCCAGCCGGACGTCGAACCACGAGGTCGCGGCGTCGCCCTCACTCACCATCCAGGCGTGCCGCACGGACATCTCACCGTCGCCCGGACAGCGGTCGGAAAGCTGAAGAGAACGATCAACGAAGGATGCTTCGAGCACATACGCAACGTAACCGAATGATCACATTCCACACGAATGGAACACGCTTCGTTCACCGAGCGCGGCACCCTGTCAGCGGAGCGGGCAACGGCCGGACACCCCGTCCGCGAGTCGCCCGTCGGTCAGCCGCCATCGACGGCTGCCGCCTGACGGGCGGCGGCGGCCAGCAGGGCGTCGAGCAGGCCGGGGAAGAGCGCGTCCAGATCGTCCCTGCGCAGACCGTTCATCTTGGCCGTGCCCCGGTAGGCCTGCCGGATCACCCCGCTCTCGCGCAGCACCCGGAAGTGGTACGTCGTGGTGGACTTGGTGACCGGAAGGTCGAAGTACGAGCAGGAGAAGAGTTCACCGCTGTCGGCGGCGAGGTCCCGCACGATCCGCAGCCGGACGGGGTCGGAGAGCGCGTGCAGTACTCCTTCGAGCCGGATCTCCCCACGCGTCGGGTGCGGCAGCTCGCGGGTGCCGGCGGCGGTGGCGGCGGGGGTCACGGCGGCTCCAGTTCGTGCGGGGGCCCCACCCGGACAGGAGGGCTTCCCCATTGTACGAAGGATACCGTAGTTTGACACTCGACGTATTACGACAGTTACCGTACGAGTCGTCCCGTCCCGCCGCGACCCAGGGAGCAGACCTCCATGAGCGCCCTAGTGACGCGTCAGGTCCGGGTGCTCCGCGCCCGGACCTGTCCTGACCGCTCCCGCTGCTCCCGCTGGTACCGCGTGTAGGCGTCCCGCAGGGCCGTCCCGGGCCAGTCGGGCGGAAGGAGTTCCGCGGGCAGCACCGGATCGGCCAGCAGGTGACGCACGACGGCCGCGAAGGCGGTGAGGCGGTCGGCCGGACGCCGGGTCCGGCCGACGTGGGCGAGCAGGGACCGCGCCGTGCCGGACCAGTCGTCCAGCGACCACAGCCGCGCGGCCAGGTCGCGGGCCGGGGACCCGGGGCGCGAGACGAGCCGCTCGGCCACCCGGTCGAGACCGGCGGGCAGCGGGCGGCCCAGGTTGGCGGGGCGCAGCCAGACGCCCTCGCGGAGTTCGGCCAGGCGCAGGGCGGTCAGCCGGGTGCGCAGCTCGGCGCGTGCGGCGGGACCGCGCCCCGTCGCGGTGATCACGAGCGTCTCCCACTCGCCGCCCCACACGCGCGTGTGCGGACGCACGGCCTCGTCCTGGCGCCGCTGACGCTCCAGCAGCCGCTCGCTGAGCCGGTAGCCGGCGTCCGTGCGCCGGAGGTCCCCGGCGGCGGTCATCCGGCTGAGCGCCGCGCGCGCGGTGGAGGCGCCGACGTCGAACCCCTCCACGAGCCGCACCAGCTCCCGTGCCGGCAGTTCGGGCGGATGCGTACCGAGCAGCAGACTCAGGACCACCGACCGCGCGGACAGCGGACGCAGCGTGGGCCCGCCGCGGGCCTGGGGACCGTTCATCCGCGCGGGCACGTGTCGTTCGTCCACATGAGCACGTACTGTACGTGCGCCCGCCGTGTTGCACTATTGCTGCGGCCGTAGGGGGGATGCAACACTCGAGTCATGACGACCCTCGCGCAGGAGCCGTACGAGCCGTCCGGGCAGCCCTGGCCGTCCAAGAGGCCGCGGGGCCGTCCGGACGGGTACGCCACGCACGACGTCACCAATCAGCCACCTCCCCCGGCCCCCTACGACGCCTCCGACGACACGGCTCTGCTGGAGGGCGTGCGGCGGGAGGGCGCCGGGTGGGCCGAGGACGGCCTGCGGCGGCTGGGCCGCCGGGCGGGGAGCGCCGAGGCGCAGGACTGGGGCGATCTCGCGAACCGCCACGAGCCCGTGCTCCGCACACACGACCGGTACGGGAACCGGGTCGACGAGGTCGAGTACCACGCGAGCTGGCACCACCTGATGCGGGTGGCGGTCGGCGAGGGCCTGGCCGGGGCACCGTGGGCCGACGAACGGCCGGGCGCCCACGTCGCGCGGACCGCCGGCGGACTGGTCTGGGGACACACGGAGGCGGGCCACGGGTGCCCGACGTCGATGACGTACGCGGCCGTCCCGGCGCTGCGTGCCCAGCCCGAACTGGCGAAGGTCTACGAGCCGCTGCTCACCTCCCGGGAGTACGAACCGGGGCTGCGGACGCCCACGGAGAAGCGCGGCCTCCTGGCGGGCATGGGGATGACCGAGAAACAGGGCGGCTCGGACGTCCGTACGAACACCACGGCGGCCACCCCGACCGCCGAACCCGGTGTCTACACGCTGCGCGGGCACAAGTGGTTCACGTCGGCGCCGATGTGCGACCTGTTCCTGGTGCTGGCCCAGGCGGCTCCCGTCAGGGCGGAGGGAGGCCTGTCGTGCTTTCTGGTGCCGCGCGTGCTGCCCGACGGCAGCCGCAACACCTTCCGCATCCAGCGCCTGAAGGACAAACTCGGCAACCGGTCCAACGCCTCCTCCGAGCCCGAGTTCGACGGGACGGTGGCCTGGCTGGTGGGGCCCGAGGGACAGGGCGTCAAAACGATCATCGAGATGGTCAACTGCACCCGGCTGGACTGCGTGACGGCCTCGGCGACGCTGATGCGCAAGACCCTCGTCGAGGCCGGTCATCACGTACGCCACCGCAGCGCCTTCGGCGCCCCGCTGGTCGACCAGCCGTTGATGCGCAACGTCCTGGCCGACCTCGCGCTGGAGTCCGAGGCCGCCACCGCACTCACCCTGCGGCTCGCCGGCGCGGCCGACCGTGCCGTGCGCGGGGACGCCGGGGAGGCGGCGTTCCGGCGGATCGCCACCGCCGTCGGCAAGTACTGGGTGACCAAGCGGGGACCGGCGTTCACCGCGGAGGCCCTGGAGTGCCTGGGCGGCAACGGCTACGTGGAGGAGTCGGGCATGCCGCGCCACTACCGCGAGGCGCCGCTGCTGTCGATCTGGGAGGGCTCGGGCAACGTCAACGCCCTCGACGTACTGCGGGCACTCGGCCGCTCCCCCGCCGCCGCGCAGGCCCTCTCCGAGGAACTCGCCCTCGCGCGAGGGGCGGACGCCCGCCTGGACGCCGCGGTGGCCCGGCTGGAGGCGGGGCTCGGCGAGGCCTGCGAGACCGGGGCGCGCCGGCTGGTGGAGCTGATGGCGCTCACCCTCCAGGCCTCCCTCCTGGTCCGGCACGCCCCGCCCGCCGTCGCCGACGCCTTCTGCGCGACCCGGCTCGGCGGCGACTGGGGGCACGCCTTCGGCACCCTGCCGGGCACGGCCGACCTCGACGGCATCCTGGCGCGGGCACTGCCGCGTCAGGCCTGAACGGCCCGCGCCGCGAATTCTCCGCGAGCCTCGACGTCACCGCTCTGACCTGCGGCGACTTTGATTCCCGAGGTGACTGTCAGTGCCTGGGTGCAGACTGGCCCGTGTCCGAGACAAAGGCGTCGACGAGGACGCCGCGGAGGTGATCGGCATGACCGAAGTACTGCTCGCCGTGGGCACCCGTAAAGGCCTGTTCATCGGGCGCCGGCGGGGTGGCGCCTGGGAGTTCGACGAGAGTCCCTGCTTCAACGCACAGGCGGTGTACTCGGTCGCCCTCGACACGCGCGGCGACACCCCGCGACTGCTGGCCGGCGGCGACAGCGCGCACTGGGGCCCGTCGGTGTTCCACTCCGACGACCTGGGCCGGACCTGGACCGAACCGGCGTCGCCCGCGGTCAAGTTCCCCAAGGAGACCGGCGCCTCACTGGAGCGGGTCTGGCAGCTGCATCCGGCCGCCGCCGAGCCGGACGTGGTGTACGCGGGCACCGAACCGGCCGCGCTGTACCGATCGGAGGACCGCGGTGAGAGCTTCGAGCTGGTCCGCCCGCTGTGGGAGCACCCCACGCGGTCGCAGTGGGTGCCGGGCGGTGGCGGTGAGGGGCTGCACACCGTCCTCACCGACCGGCGTGACCCGAAGTCGGTGACGGTCGCCGTCTCGACCGCCGGTGTGTTCCGGACCGTCGACGGCGGCACGAGCTGGGCGCCCTCCAACTCGGGTGTCTCCGCCGTCTTCCTGCCGGACCCGAATCCGGAGTTCGGCCAGTGCGTGCACAAGGTGGCGCGGGACGCGGCCACCCCGGACCGCCTGTATCTCCAGAACCACTGGGGGGTGTACCGCAGCGACGACGCCGGCGCGCACTGGACGGACATCGGCGAAGGCCTGCCCTCCACCTTCGGTTTCGCGGTGGCCGCCCACCCCCACCGCGCCGACACGGCGTACGTCTTCCCGATCAACGCCGACGCCGACCGCGTGCCGGCGGACCACCGGTGCCGGGTCTTCCGCACCGCGGACGCGGGCAAGAGCTGGGAGCCGCTCTCGGCGGGCCTGCCCCAGGAGGACCACTACGGCACGGTGCTGCGCGACGCGCTGTCCACGGACGACGCGGAACAGGCGGGCGTGTACTTCGGCAACCGCAACGGCGAGGTGTTCGCGTCGGCCGACGACGGTGACAGCTGGCGGCAGTTGGCCTCCCACCTGCCGGACGTGCTGTGCGTGCGGGCCGCGGTCGTCGCGTGAACCGGACCTGGGGGACCGGCGTCGGCCACCGGTTGATCGGCGTCACCCGTACGGCAGTAGGGTGACGCCCGTGGCACCACGACCCCTGAATGAAATCGTCGAAGCGGGCTGGGCGAAGGCCCTGGAACCCGTCGCCGGGCGGATCACCTCGATGGGTGAGTTCCTGCGCGCGGAGATCGCCGCCGGGCGCACCTATCTCCCGGCCGGAGCGAACGTGCTCCGGGCCTTTCAGCAGCCCTTCGACGACGTCCGGGTCCTGATCGTCGGGCAGGACCCGTATCCGACCCCGGGGCACGCGGTGGGGCTGTCGTTCTCCGTCGCGCCCGAGGTACGCCCGCTGCCCGGCAGCCTCGTCAACATCTTCCGGGAGCTGAACACCGACCTCGGTCTCCCGCAGCCCTCCAGCGGGGACCTGACCCCGTGGACCCGGCAGGGCGTGCTGCTGCTCAACAGGGCGCTCACCACGGCCCCGCGCAAGCCCGCCGCCCACCGGGGCGAGGGCTGGGAGGAGGTCACCGAGCAGGCGATACGCGCGCTGGCGGCGCGCGGCAAGCCGATGGTGTCCATCCTCTGGGGCCGGGACGCCCGGAATCTGCGGCCGTTGCTCGGCGACCTGCCGGCCGTGGAGTCCGCGCACCCGTCCCCCATGTCGGCCGACCGGGGCTTCTTCGGCTCCCGTCCGTTCAGCCGGGCCAACGACCTGCTGATGCGACTGGGAGGTCAGCCGGTCGACTGGCGCCTGCCGTGAGCACCGGCTTCCTGGCCGTGGACTCAGGCGGCTCGGGCCTGCGCGTCGTCGTCGGCACCGTCGGTGACGACGGGCACGGCACGCTCGTCCGGCGTCTGCCGGGGACCCCGTCCGCACCGGTGCGCGGGGTGGGCCGCCGCCCGGCCCATGCCGACTCGGCCGCCGCGGTCTGCCCGGTCGGCGGCGCGCCGCGTGTCGCGGTCACCGGCGGGCTGCCGCGGATGGGCGGCCCGCTCCTCGTGCCGCTGGCAGAGGAGGTGGCGAAGCGGCTGCCGCGGCCCGGTGGACGGCGATCGAGGGGGATCCGCTGCACGGCCTCGTCCGGATCGCGACCGGCCTGGCGGCCCGTTTCCTGCTCTTCCGAGTGACGGCGGGACGCTGTGGGTGACGACCGTGCCGGGCGGCTGGGAATCGGTCCGCCGGGGAGGTGAATCATGCCGATGTCGGCCGATCCGTACATCACTCATCAGACAAAACCGGACGGATACCGCTCACCTGCACCCTCCCCGAACAGGGAAACACCGGAAACCAGTAACATGCGGCGCCATGAGCTCCCCCACTGGGCCCGCGTCCGGCCTGCCAGTACGAATGCCGCGCCCCCGCCAGCCCGGACGGCACCGCCGTCCCGAACCCCTGGTGGCTCCCGAGGGCGCGCCGGCGCTCGTCCTCGCGGTGCCGGGGACGCCCAGTAGCGCCACCCGAAGCCTCGCCGACGAGGTCATCAGCATCGCCCGGTCCGAGCTGCCCGGGCTCGACGCCCGAATCGGCCATCTCGACGGAGACGACGACGCCGAGTTCCCCTCCCTGCCCACCGTGCTCGTGCGGGCCGCCGAGGAGCGCACCGCCCGCTTCGAACAGGCGCGCACCGCCGGCCTGGACGTGAAGGAGCCCGAGGGCCCCGTCGCGGTCGTCGTGCCGCTGCTCGCCGGGCCGGACAACGCACTGCTGCGCCGGATCCGGCAGGCCGTCATGGACAGCAGGATCGCGGCCGAGCTGACCGACGTGCTCGGACCGCACCCGCTGCTGGCCGAGGCGCTGCACGTGCGGCTCTCCGAGTCCGGGCTGGCCCGCGCCGACCGCGCCCGGCTGTTCACCGTGGCCACCGCCGCGGACGGCATCATCCTGGCCTCCGTGGGCGGCGACGAGGCCGTCCAGGCGGCCGGTATCACCGGCATGCTGCTCGCCGCGCGCCTCGCCGTGCCGGTGATCGCGGCGGCGCTGGACGAGGAGGGTTCGATCGCGTCCGTGGCCGAGCAGCTGCGGTCCTCGGGCTCCCAGCAGCTGGCGCTCGCGCCGTATCTGATCGGCCCGGAGATCGATGCGTCCGTACTGGAGGAGGCGGCCAAGGAGGCGGGCTGCTCCACGGCCGAGCCGCTCGGCCCGTATCCGGCGATCGGCAAGCTGGCGCTGGCCAAGTACACGACGGCGCTCGGCATCTCGCCGCAGCAGCCGCAGGGGACGCCGGTGCGGTGAGCCCGACGGCGCCCGTGCGGGCGTGAGAGGGGGCCCGCGCCGGGGAGGAGCGGGCCCCTCTCACCAGTGCGGGAGGCAGTTGCCGCCGGCCGACATCGCATCCTGCGCCGGTGCGGGCCGGCGGCAGGACGCGCTGCCGGCGCCACGCGGCACCTCCCCCGCTCTCGGCTGCGCTGGAGTGGGGAGGCCGGACTCCCCTCGCCGGCCCGCGCGTCCTGGGGCCGCCCAGCCCGTTCAGGCACCGGGGGCACGACTGCCCCCTGCTGGGGGTGCGTGCGACTGCCCGCAGCTCGGGCGCTGTGCGCTGCCCGCGGCTGCGGCTGCGGCTGCGGCTGCGGCTGCGGCTGCGGCTGCGGCCACCGGATCAGCCGAGGATCACGCAGGACGCCGCTGGTACCGCGATGGAGCCGGTGCGGCGGGGGATGCCCGTGGCCGGGTCGAGGGCGAACCAGGTCACGTCTCCGGAGCGCTCGTTGGCCGTGTACAGGAAGCCGCCCTCCGACACGGTGATCTCGCGGGGCCAGTGCCCGCCGCAGGGCACCGTGGCGGACAGCCGGAGCCCGTCCGGTTCCACGGCGAACACGGACAGGACGTCCTCGCCGCGGGTCGCCGTCCACACGAAGCGGCCGTCGGGCGAGACGGCGATGCCGGACGGGTAGGCGTCGCCCGCCGGAGCCCCCGGCAGCACCGGTACCTCGGTGAGGGGCTTGAGTACGCCGTCGGCGGGGTCCCAGTGGCAGGCGGTGACGGTGGGCGCCAGTTCGTTGACGACGTAGGCGTGGGAGCCGCCCGGGTGGAAGGCCAGGTGCCGCGGGCCCGATCCCGGACGCAGCGCGACCTCCCGGTGCACGGCGGGGGCACCGTCCGCCAGGGTGCAGACCCGCACCGAGTCGGAGCCGAGGTCCACGCTGACGGCCCACCGCCCGCTCGGGTCGGGCCGCACCTGGTGGGCGTGCGGTCCCTGCTGCCGCTGGGCGTGCGGGCCGGAGCCGGTGTGCCGCAGGACGCCGGACGCGGACCGGGCGAGGGTGCCGTCTGCGCGGACCGGCACGGCGGAGACGCTGCCTGAGCCGTAGTTGGCGGTCAGCACGTGCCCGGCGTACACGCTGAGGTGGGTCGGCCCGTCGCCCCCGACGGGCACCGGCCGCCCGGTGGGCTCGGGCCTGTCCCCGCTCACGCGGTAGGCGGCCACCGCGCCCTCGGCGGTCTCGCTGACGGCGTAGAGCGTGTCCCCGTCGGGCGCCAGCGCCAGGTAGGAGGGGTCGGCCAGCCCTTCCGTGCCGCTGACGACCGTGAGGGCGCCGCTGTCGGGGGCGACGGCCGCCGTCAGGATCCCGGGGCCGCCGGCCGCCGTGAACGACCCGATGTATGCCCGCCGCTGCCGCCTGCCGCCGTCCGTCACCGCTGCCCCTCTCGTCCCGCTTCGTCCTGCCCGCTTCATCCTGCGTCACGTCGAGTGCCGACCTGATCGTCCGCCCCGGAGCGACGGTAGCAGTCGATCATCTGCGGTCTAGACAAATGGGTGTCGGGTACGGGGGTTCAGGCGTCGGCCAGTCGGGAACCGGACGGGGTGCGCAGCGGGGCGGCGAGTTCGGCGAGGGCGTGTTCCAGGCCGTGGAGGTGTGCCAACGCGGGTTCGGAGGCGCGCGGTCCACCCACGTCGTGGGCGGGGACGGCGCCGCCGCCGGTGAGGGCCTCGACCGCGGTCTCGACACGCCAGCAGGCGGCGGCCAGCCGGGCGTCGTGCGAGGCCTCGGGATCGGCGGCGACTGCGACCAGGCCGCGGATCTCCCGGGCGCAGTCGTCGAGCAGGTCCAGCACTCGCCGGGCCCGCCGCCTGCGGCCGTGCATCGGGCTCAGCGGGTGCACGAGCGGGGCGACCGACAGCCTCACCCTGGCGAGCAGTTGCTCCAGTTCGGCGACGCGCGGCGCCGGGTCGGCGCCCTCGGCTCCGGCGAGGCGGGCGGCGGCCTCGGCGGTGCAGACGTGCACGCAGCGCAGGGCGCGCTGGATCCAGGCGTCGGTGACGGCGTGCGTGGTGACGGGCAGGAGGAGGAGCACGGCGAGCGCCGCGCCGAGCGCCCCGACGCCGGTCTCGGCGAGACGCAGGGCGAGCAGGCCCGGGCTGAGGACGCCCAGGAGGCCGTAGAGCAGTTCGGCGAGCAGGGTCACGCAGAGCATCATCCAGGTGTAGGAGACCGCGGCGGTGTAGAAGACGCCGAAGACGCAGACGGCGGCGAGTACGGCGGTGGGCACCGGGGCACCGGCCAGCGGCACGGCGATCAGGAAGCCCAGGCCGATGCCGACGACCGTGCCGAGGACCCTGCGGAAGCCGCGCACCAGCGTCTCGCCGCGCGAGGTGGTGTTGACGAACACCCACCAGGCGGCGCCGACGGCCCAGTACCAGCGCTCGCCGGACACCAGCTGGCCCACGATCAGGGCGAAGCCTGCACCCGCGGTGGCCTGTACGGCCTGCCGGGTGGTGACGCGGGCGAGCCCGGTGCCCGCGAGCGGTGCGGGGGCGGTGGGCGCGGGGCGGCGGCGCTCGTAGCACCACAGGCCGAAACGCACCGCCGCGGCGGCGGCCACGGACAGCAGGACGGCGGCGAACATCTCGGGCAGCCGGTCCGTGGTCGCGTGCAGGAACTGGGCGATGAAGAAGGTCATGAAGGCGAACACGCCGAGGCTGTGCCCGCGCGGACCCCAGCGCCGCGCGTACACGCCGGCGCCGACGACGGCGAGGAAGGTGAGGTCCCGGGCCACGGGATGGTCGTGCAGCGCGGCCGCGGCGGTGAGCACGGGCAGCCCGGCGACCGGCAGCAGCGCGGTGGTGACGGCCTGGCCGCGCACGGTGGCGTCGGTGACGGTGAACAGCGCGAGCAGGGCGGCGAGCCCGCCGATGACGGCACCCACCAGAGAGGTACCGGCCAGGCCGCACACCACGACGGCCAGCCCGATGCCGAGGACGGCCCGCGCGGCGAATCGCAGCCGGGACCGTCCCGGGTCCGGACTCACGAACACCCATTTCAGCACTGAATACCGCCCCCTCGCTCGCTCACGCCCACCGGCCCGGAAGTCACCGCACGCAAAAGGCGCCGCGGGGTCCGCAGCGCCATCGACGTATCCATAGGAGCATCTCCACCGCCAGTGGCTCAACAGGCAGCTCACCAAGTGGGCCATTGGTACACTGATGACGGCCTTCACACGGCCACCGAAGTACCAATGGCCGACGAGAGGGGGCCGGAGCCGGGAATGGCCGTCGACGAGCTCGACACCCGGATCCTGCGGCTGCTGCTGGAGCAGCCGCGCACCAGCGTGCGCGAGTACGCCCGGCTCCTCGGGATCGCCCGCGGCACGCTCCAGGCCCGGCTGGACCGCCTGGAGCGCGACGGCGTGATCACCGGCACCTCCCCCTCCCTCTCCGCCGCCGCGCTGGGCCACCCGGTGCTCGCGTTCGTGCACATCGAGGTCACCCAGGGCCATCTGGACGAGGTGGGCGAGGCGCTGGCGGCCGTGCCGGAGATCGTCGAGGCGTTCTCCATCACGGGCGGCGGGGACCTGCTGACCCGGGTCGTGGCACGGGACAACGCGCACCTGGAGGACGTGGTGCAGAAGCTGATCAGCCTGCCCGGCGTGGTCCGCACCCGCAGCGAGGTGGCGTTGCGGGAGCGCGTCCCGCACCGGCTGCTGCCCCTGGTGGAGTCGATCGGACGCGCGGAGCTCGGCTCCCGAGTCCCGGCCGCCCGAGCCCTTGGCGTCCTGGACCCATGAGCCAATCTCGGCGGCCGAGAGCTGCTGCGCGTACAACATGCTCGAGCTGAGCCGGACGCTGTTCTTCCACGACCAGGGCCCGGCGTGCATGGACTGCTCCGAGCGGGCCCGATACAACCAGGTGCTCGGCTCCGGACTGGCCCCAGCGACTTTTTTGCCCTGGGAGGTGATCAGACCGGCGCTCGCATCCGTACCCCCTGGTGTCCGAGCCTGTCCGCACCCCAGGAGGCACGATGCGCATCACGCGCACCACGGCAGGGACCGCCTTCGTGGCCGGTGCCCTGGTCCTCACCCTCACCGCACTCGCCTACCCGACCATGCTCGGGGTCCGCAACGCGGGCAGTGACCAGGCCCGGATCATCACGAACACGCGGTACGGACCGCTCACCGAGCAGGACCGGGACTTCGTGGTGAAGGTGCGTGCGGCGGGGCTGTGGGAACACCCGCTGGGGCTGATGGCCATGGAGCGGGGGACGACACCGGAGATGAGGGAGGCCGGTGAGCACCTGGTCGTCGGCCACTCCGGGCTGGACGCCACCTGCCGGAGGATCGCGCCGGAGCTGGGCATCACTCTGCCCAACCTGGCGTCACCGCAGCAGCAGCAGTTCGTGTCGACGGTGAACGGGACCACGGGCAGGCAGTTCGACACCACCGCGGTCAACATCATGCGGATCACGCACGGCCAGATCTTCCCGGCCATCGCCAAAATCCGGGCCAACACCAAGAACTCCCTGGTGCGGCAGCTCGCCGACCAGGCCAACGACACCGTCCTCGACCACATCACCGTGCTGGAGAAGACCGGGCTGGTCAACTTCGACCAGGTCAACTTCCAGCAGACCGCCCCGCCGAACCTGCCCAAGGCCCAGCTCACGCCGCCGGCTCCGCAGGCGGGCGAGCCGGTGCTCTCCCTCACCGCGCCGCCCGGACTTGACGTCAACACCTCGGTGCCGACGCCGAGTCCGACGGTCCGCTGACGCGCCGGGTGCCCGCGGGTCAGCGCCGGCGCGGCCTGCCGCCGCGGCCACCGCCCTTGCCCCTGCCGCCGCTTGCCCCCCGCTGGCTGCCACCGGCGCCGCGCCGGGCGCCTCCCGTCTGCTTCCCGGCCGCCGGTTCGCGCCGGGCGGTGGCGGCTTCGGGGCGTCCGCCCTTCGAGCGCGCCGCTTCGGGCTGCCGGCCCCGGGTGCTGTTGACGGTCCGGCCCCGGACGATGCCGATGAGGTCCTCGACGCGGTCCGTGTGCGCGTCCTGCGGCCAGGACAGGGCCACACCCGACCCGGGGGCGTCCGTGACCGTGCGGTACGTGAGGTCCCTGCGGTGGTGCAGCCGGGCCAGCGACAGGGGTACGAGCAGCACGCCGATCCCGGCCGCCACCAGCTCGACGGCGTCCGCGGTGGTGGCCGGACGCTCGAGGGCGGGCCTGCCCGGCAACCGGTCCCAGCCGAGGACGTCGTCGAGAGGGTGCAGCACGATCTCGTCGGCGAGGTCCTCGACGGTCACCTCGTCGGCCGCGGTGACGAGGTGGTCCCCGGGGATCACCACGACCGTGGTCTCGGTGTAGAGGGGGATGGCGCTGAGCACGGTCCGGTCGACGGGCAGACGCACCAGTCCGGCGTCGGCGTCGCCGCCCAGCAGCACGTCGCCCGCCCCGGCGGCGGGGACCTGGGTCAGGGCGAGGGGGACGTCCGGCAGCCGCTCGTTCCAGATGCGCGCCCACTTGTCGGGCGTCACCCCCGGGACGTACGCGAGCCGGAACGAGGGGGGAGCTTCCGAGCCTGTCACCCGGCCAGGTTACCGGGCGTGGTCGGGAGCCGCTCACACGATCGATACCCTTGACGGCATGACGTCGCACCAGAACACCCAGACCATGAAGCCCGCGACCGCGGCGAAGAAGCTGGGTGTGTACCTCGAGGCCACACCCGCCGAGTTCCAGGAGGGCGTCGTCACACGCGCCGAGCTGAACGCGCTTCAGGCCGACCCGCCGTCGTGGCTCAGCGACCTGCGGCGCGACGGTCCGCACCCGCGGCCGGTGGTGGCGGCGAAGCTGGGCGTCTCCATCGCGGGCCTGCACCGGGGCGGGGTCACGGAGCCGCTCACCACGGAGCGGATCGAGGCACTGAAGCAGGAGCGCCCGGAATGGCTGGAGCGGGAGCAGGCCGTCCAGGCCGACGTGCGCAAGGAGGCGGCCCGGGTGAAGAAGCTGCACGCCGATCGGGCGGAGCACGCCGAGCGGGACTGACCGGCTCGCGGCCGTTCACCGCCGGGTCAGCCGCTCCCCCGTGCCCGCGGTCCCCGTGTCCGGGCCCGCCCCCCGCGTCCCGGCCGGTCCCCGCGTCACGGCCCGCTCATTCCTCGGCCTTCTGCGCCGTCAGGCTCCACGCGTACTGCAGCCAGTCGGACACCACGACCGCGCTGAGGCCCGCGCACAGCATCCGCCCCGCCCGGGGCGCGACGGCGTAGGTGCCGGCGAGTCCGCCGGCCACCCAGGCGGAGGTGCAGAACGGGCAGGAGATCAGGTCCCCGACGGCGCGGCGCAGCCCGGTGCCGCGCCCGGCGTCCATCACCTCGTTGGCGTTGCCCTCCCGCTCACGGCGGGTGAACGGCGCCCGCAGGAAGCTGGTGACCCTGTCCTTGGTCAGCAGCCGGGAGGCCTTGAACGTCGCCGTTCCCAGCAGGGCCACGTCCCACGCGGGAACGGTGTCCGGCAGCCGGACCCCGCGGCGCCACGCCGTCACCGCGAACACCCCCGCACTCGCCGCGAAGATCGTCGCGAGCGCCGCGTAGCCGCCGAGAGGTGTCTCCTCCCCGTCGGCGTAGCGCTGCTCGACGTCCGTCATGGGTAACTCCTCGGGCTCGGTGGGCCGTCCTCGGTGGACCGGTCTCAGTGGGGTGCCGGGCCCCCGAAGAGGTCGGCGCAGTCCGCGGGCAGCCGAGTCAGCAGACGGTCGACGCGTTCGCGGGGTACCGCTTCGGCGAGGGTGGAGAGCACGGCTCCCGCATCCCATTCCGCGGTGCGCGGCCGGGCGCCGGTCTGCTGGGCCACGCGCCGGAGGAACTCCTCGCGTCCGAAGTACTCGGGGCGCCCGCGTTCCAGGCGCAGCGCGTCGTCCAGGGGTGCGGGCAGGCCGGAGGCCAGACCGGCGGCCTCCTCGGACGGTATGCGGGACGCGACCACCCACAGGACGGCCGTCGTGACCTGTCGGGCCTCGTCGTCGCTGTGGAACTCCCCGCGGTCGCGGACCCGGGTCAGGAACTCGTCGAGCCGCACGACGTCGCCTCCTTGTGCCGCTTCGCGCTCCGGGACGGGTGCCCCGGGTCGGGGCAGGGAAACGGGCGCACGGTCTCACCGTCGTGCGCGCGCGGCGTCGGCGAGCTCGGTCACCCGGGTCAGGGGATCCGCGTGCCGGGTGAACAGCGCGCGTCCGGCGGCGATCCGCCGCCGCCGGTCCGGGCCCGGGGCGGTGAGCCGCCGCAACGCGCCCAGCAGGGCGGTCTCGTCCTCGGCGACCTCGGACACGCCCAGCGCGGCCATCCGCCGGACGCCGTCCGCGCCGTGGCCGGGTAGCGGGCGGTGGGCCACGACCGGCAGTCCGGCGGCGAGCGCCTGTACCGCGGTCTGGCCGGCGGCGTTGTCGATCAGGGCCTGGGCGGCGTGCAGCAGGCCGGGCATGTCCGTCACCCAGCCCAGGGCGAGGGCGCCCGGTGCGGCGGACAGTGTGCGACGCAGCCGCCGGTTGTCACCGCAGAGCACGACCGGCAGGTAGCCGTGGTCCGTCAGGAACCGGACGGTCGCGTCCAGGTGCGAGCCGACTCCCCAGGCCCCGGCCGACAGCACCACGGGGGGCCGCCCGGGGCCGAGCCTGCCGAACAGTTCCCGCCACTCGGTCGCCTCGGGGGTGTCGGCGAAGAACTCGGGGGCCACGACAGGGGCGCACGTTCCCGCGCGCGCGCCCGTGCCCTCCCGCACCTCGCGGGCCGCGTCCTCGGTGAGACACAGGCAGTGGTCGTTGCCGGGGTGGAGCCACTGGCGGTGGATCTCGAAGTCGATCACGAGGACGGCGCTGGGCACGGGCAGCAGCCCCCGGCCCCGGAGGTGACCGGTCAGCTGTGCGCCCAGATGGAAGACGGGGACGACGACGTCCGCGCCCGTGCGCTCGGCCAGCTCGCGCAGCCTTCGGCCGGCGAGCCTGGCCAACGGTGTCCCGCTGGGACGGCGTCCGGTGCCGGGGCGCAGAAAGAGCCGGTACAGGGCGGCGTACGCCCAGGGGAAGTGGCGTACCGACCCGCGGTAGAAGGACCTCAGAGCGCCGCCCAGGCCGTACGGAAGCAGGGTGAGGACGTCGACGACCAGGGCGTCGTCGCCGCGTTCCCGGGCCCGGCGGACCAGTTCGGCGGCGACGGTGTCGTGACCGGCGCCCATGCTCGCGCTGATCACCAGCAGACGTCTGCCGTCCCGCGGACCGCGCGGGGCGGCGCGGCGGCGGGGCGCTGATGGGCTGCGAGGACGCACGGCGGACCAAGTTGCCCGACCGCCGGAATCCAAACCACTGCACAAGCGGGCGTTTCGGGTGCGCCCCCGAGGGATACTCCGTGACCGCCCGTCCGGCCGGACGCCGGAGCCCGACCGCCCGGTCGCTTCCCGGTGCCGCCCCGAGCCAAGGTGGTCCCCATGGTCCATGCGTCTTCCCGTCCCCGGTCCGTCCCCGGGCCGCAGGCCGTCGCCCCCGACGCGGACCGCGCACGGCCTCGGCGGCAGTCCGTCGGGGGCCGGGAGACGCGGACCCGCACGGCGCTCGTGACGGGGGCGTCCTCCGGGATCGGCGCGGCCGTGGCCCGCCGTCTGGGCGACGAGGACGGCTGGCGGCTGGTGCTCACCGGACGTGACCCGATGCGGCTGCGCCAGGTCGCCGACGACACGTCGGCCACCGCGTTCGCCGCGGATCTCACCCTGCCCGGCGCCGACCGGCAGCTCGCCGACTTCACGCTGGCCACGGCCGGCCCGGTGGACCTGCTGGTGGCGGGAGCAGGCGTGGGCTGGGCCGGGGAGTTCCGGGACATGCCCCCGCACACCATTGACGAGGTGTTCGACATCAACGTGCTGGCCACGCTGCGGCTGGTGCGACTGCTGCTGCCGGGGATGGTGGCGGCGGGTTCGGGGCGGGTGGTGCTCATCGGATCGCTGGCGGGCTGTGTCGCGGTGCGCGACGAGGCCGTGTACTCCGCCGCCAAGGCCGCGGTCGGCGCCTTCGCGGACTCCCTGCGCTACGAGTTGCGGGGCACCGGCGTGGGGGTCACTCATGTGGTGCCGGGCGTCGTCGACACGCCGTTCTTCGAGCGCCGCGGCGCTCCCTACCAGCGGTCCAGGCCGCGTCCGGTGCCTCCCGAGCGGGTGGCCGACGTGGTGCGGACCGCGGTGCTCCGGGGCCGGGACGAGGTGTACGTGCCCTCCTGGCTCCGTCTTCCGTGCCGGGTGCGGGGGGCGGCGCCGGGTCTGTACCGGCGGCTGGCCGCGCGGTTCGGATGACCGGGAGCGCGCCGCGGTGAGTGTTCTCACCGTCGTACTGGCCCTGTTCGCGGCGCTGTCCAACGCGGCGGCGTCGGTACTGCAACGCCGGGCCGCGGCCCAGGACGAGGACCGGGCGGGGGCCAGGCACACGGCGGTGCGCTCACTGCTGCGGCTGGTGCGCGACCGGTACTGGGTGGGCGGGGCGGCGCTGCTCGCCCTGACGACGGTGCTGCAGGCGGCCGCGCTGGCGGTGGGCAGTCTGGCCGTCGTCCAGCCGCTGATGGCCAGCGAGCTGCTGTTCACCCTGGTGGTCGGCAGCGCGGTATTCCACCGGCGTCCGGATTCGCGGACGTGGCTCGCGTTCGTGGCCCTGGCGGCGGGGCTCGCGCTGTTCCTGGGCTCCGCCAACCCGTCGGCCGGTGACAGCACCGCCGCCCCCGGCCGCTGGGGCTGGGCGGGACTGGCGCTGTTCGTCCTGGTGACGGGCCTCGCCTCGGTCGGCAGCCTGCTGCGGGGGGCGCCCCGCGCGGCGCTGTTCGGATCGGCCTCAGCGGTCGGCTTCGGCGGTACGGCGGCGCTGCTGAAGGAACTCACCGGGCGGCTCCCCCAGGGGGTGGGCGAGGTGCTGACCCAGTGGCCGCCGTACGCCACGGCCGTGGTGGGTGTGGTCAGCTTCCTGCTGCTCCAGAGCGCTTTGCGGGCGGGCACCCTCGCGGCCTCGCAGCCTGCGCTGACCCTCGGCGACGCGCTGACCAGCGTCGCCCTTGGCTGGGCCCTGTTCGGCGAGGAGATCCAGCTCGGACTACGGGTGCTGCCCGAGTTGATCGGTGTGACGCTGATCGGCCTCGGCAGCGTCGGGCTGGCCCGGGCTCCGTCGGTCCACGGCGCCTGGGACACGGCCCCGGCGGCGCGGGACGGACCGGGGCGGGCGATGAGGCGGTGAGCCGACCGCACGCCCTGAACGGCGACGAGACCGACCGCGCTGAACGTGCGCGATGTACCCGATGTTCCCGACGCGCTGCTGTGCTGCTGTGCTGCTGTGCTCGACCCGCTCGACGCGCTCGGCCCGCTCGACGCGCTGGGCCCGCTCGACCTCGGTGTGATGACGTGCTGGATGTAGGAAAAGGACCGGAGGCACCACGGATGCGTCAGCAGTTTCGCACCGGACGGGCGGTGTACGCCGTCGCACCGGTCGTCGCCGCAGCGCTGGCCCACATCGGTCCGGCCGCGACCTGGCTGCCGGGGCTGAGGCGGCGCCGGTTCCCCGGTCTGGCCGGGCTGGGCAACCCCGGCCACGTCGCGCTCACCTTCGACGACGGCCCGGATCCGGCGTCCACCCCGCACTTCCTCGACGTACTGGACGGTCTCGGGGTACGGGCGACGTTCTTCGTCCTGGGCGAGAACGCCGTACGCCACCCCGCGCTGGCCCGCGAGCTGGTCCTGCGCGGGCACGAACTCGCCGTCCACGGCTGGGCCCACGACCGCCCCTGGCGGCCGTCACCGGCACGGGACGCGCGTGACTTGCTGCGCGCCGTCCACGTGGTGGGCGAGACGGCCGGCCGCGCCCCCCGCTGGTACCGGCCGCCCTACGGCATCCTCACCACCGGACGCTGGGCAGCAGCCCGCCGCGCCGGGCTGCGACCGGTGCTGTGGACGGCGTGGGGCAAGGACTGGCGGCACGACGCCACGCCCGCCTCGGTACGTGCGACCGTCGCGGCGGACCTGCGCGGGGGCGGCACGATCCTCCTCCACGACACCGACCACGCCTCCGCGCCGGGCAGCTGGCGGGCCGCGCTCGGCGCGCTGCCGGACATCGTGCGCGACTGCCGGGAGGCGGGGCTGGCGGTGGGTCCGCTGAGCGTGCACGGGGTGGCCGGGTGCCGGTGACGGCAGGGACGGCGGCACCGTTTCGATCACCGGCGCCGGGATAGCCGTAGCGTCATGAAGCACAGCGACGGTCAGCCCACTGCCGCACCGGACACCTCCTGCCCACCCTGGGCGCTGCGCGAGTACGCCGTTCTCGCCGACGGCGAGCGCGGGGCGGTCCTGGATCCACGGGGCCAGATCGTGTGGCTGTGCGCCCCGCGGTGGCACGACGACGCGGTGTTCTCCGCGCTGATCGGCGGAGCCGGTCACTTCACCGTGGAGCCCGCGGACCCCTGGCACGTCTGGGGCGGCTCCTACGAGGAGGGCACGCTGATCCGGGTGAGCCGGTGGGTGACCGCCGACTGCGTGATCGAGTGCCGCGAGGCCCTCGCGCTGCCGGCCCGCACGGACCGGCTCGTGCTGCTGCGCCGCATGCGGGTGGAACGGGGCGAGGCACGCCTGAATCTGGGCCTGGATCCGCGGCCGGGCTTCGGCGAGGAGCGGATGCGCGACCCCCGGCAGGAACGCGGAGTGTGGACGGCCGAGGCGAAGGGGCTGCGGATGCGGCTCGCCGGGGCCCCGGACGCGGTCTGGCGGGACGGGACCGGACTGCGCGGCGAGTTCCGGCTGCGCGAGGGTGAGACGCACGACCTGATTCTGGAACTGTCCGAAGGACGGGAGACCGGACCGCTCGACGCCGACGCGTTGTGGCGGGCCACGGAGCGGGAGTGGCAGCGGGCCGTCCCGGACTGTTCGCGGCTGGTCGCGCCCCGCGACGCCCGGCACGCGTACGCCGTGCTGCACGGGCTGACCAGCATGTCCGGGGGGATGGTGGCCGCCGCCACCACGTCCCTGCCGGAGCGGGCCAACAGCGGGCGCAACTACGACTACCGTTTCGCATGGCTGCGCGACCAGTGCTACGCCGGTCTCGCGGTCGCCGCGCACGGGCCGCACCCGCTGGTCGACGACGCCGTGCGCTTCGTCGCCGAGCGCCTCCTCGCGGACGGCGACGGGCTGCGCCCCGCCTACACGGTCGACGGGCGGCCGGTCGGGGAGGAACGGTCCCTGCGGCTGCCCGGCTACCCCGGCGGCGTCGACCACATCGGCAATGACGCGGGCGCCCAGTTCCAGCTGGACACCTTCGGCGAGGCGCTGCAGTTGTTCGCCGCGGCGGCCGCGCACGACCGGTTGACCGAGGAGGCGGAGCGGGCCGCCGTCGTCGCCGTGGACCTCGTCGAGCGGCAGTGGCTGAAGCCGGAAGCGGGTCTGTGGGAGCTGGAGGACCGGTGGTGGACCCACTCCCGGCTGAGCGTGGTGTGCGGCCTGCGGCGGATGGCCGAGGTGCTGCCCGGTAGGCAGGGGCGCCGGTGCGCCGGCCTCGCCGACACGGTACTGCGGGAGACCCGGCGCCGGTGCCTGAACGCCGACGGCCGCTGGCGGCGGGCCGAGGACGACGACGGACCCGAGGCCGCGCTGCTGGTGCCGATGGCGCGCGGCTGCGCGTCCGGCGACGGGGACGGCGACGCGGCCACCCGCGCGTACATCGAGTCCCGGCTGGCCGAGGACGGGTACCTGTACCGCTTCGAACACCCCGGTGTGCCGCTCGGGGAGGCCGAGGGGGCCTTCCTGCTCTGCGGCTTCACGATGGCGCTCGCCACGCACCGGGTCGGCGACCAAGTAGGCGCGTTCCGGTGGTTCGAGCGCACCCGGGCGGCCTGCGGACCGCCCGGGCTGTACGCCGAGGAGTACGACGTGCGCCAGCGCCAGCTCCGCGGCAACCTCCCGCAGGCCTTCGTGCACGCCATGATGCTGGAGTGCGCGGTCCGCCTGGCCGGCGAGTCGGCCCTGCCCTGAGCCTTCGGGCGTTCGTCACCGGCCCGTCCGTCCGCGGGACCGCACGCCCGAAGCGGCGGACCTCCCCCACCGGCCCGTCGCGCGGCGGCCACCGAGCCGGCGTCCTCGGGCCGACGGACGGGGCGACCGGCGGACGCCGCGCGCCTGTACCGGTGTACCGGCGGCCATGCGGGCGCGCGCGGCCCGGTGGCCGATCCGGGCGGACGCCGCATGCCGCGACCTCGGCCAGGCCCCGCCGGGCAGCCGATCCGGTCCCGTCGAGCCCGCCGACCCGCCCTGATCGAGCCCGCCGATCCTTCCCAGTCGGGCGACCGGCTTGGTCACAGCCGTCGGGGACCGCGTCGACAGGGCCCGACAGTGACCGGCCGGGGGCCGCCATGGCGGAGGCGGGGCGGCGGGGCCACGACGACGCCGGCTGCGATGCCGCCTCGGCGGGGCTCGGCGGACGAGAGTTGGCCCCGTCCGATCCCGCCCGCCCCGCCCCGCCCCGTCAGGCGGCCGCCCCCGTCAGGTCACGGTGGATCGGTGTGACCCCGCCCGTCAGCGGTGCGCCCGTGCCGCCGCGGCGGGCCGCGACGATCTCCGCCGCGATGGACAGCGCCGTCTCCTCGGGGGTGCGGGCGCCGAGGTCCAGGCCGATCGGTGAGCGGAGCCGGGACAGCTCGTGCTCGGTCAGGCCCGCCTCGCGCAGCCGTCGGTCGCGGTCCTCGTGAGTGCGGCGCGAGCCCATCGCGCCGACGAACGCGGCCGGCCTCCGCAAGGCCTCCGTCAGCAGCGGCACGTCGAACTTGGCGTCGTGGGTGAGGACGCACAGCACCGTGCGCTCGTCGGTCGGAATGCCCCGCAGATAGCGGTGCGGCCAGTCGACGACGACCTCGTCGGCCTCGGGGAAGCGGGCCGGCGTGGCGAAGACGGGCCGGGCGTCGCACACGGTGACGTGGTGACCCAGGAACTTCCCGGCCCGCACCAGCGCCGCGGCGAAGTCGACCGCACCGAAGACGATCATGCGGGGCGGCGGCACACTCGACTCGACGAGCAGGGTGAGCCCGCCCGGGCAGTGCGATCCGTCCTCCGAGAGACCGACCTCACCGGTGCGGCCCGCGTCCAGCAGCGCCCGGGCCTCGGCCACCGCCGTGCGGTCCAGGTACGGATGGCCGCCGAGACCGCCCTCGTGCGAACCGTCGGGCTGGACGAACAGGGCCCTGCCCAGCAGCTCGGTCGGGCCCTTGACGACCCGGGCCAGGGCCGCGGTGCCGCCCCGGGCGGCGGTGGCCAGCGCCGCCCGGAACACCTCCCGGGACGGCGCGTCCGCGCCGACCGGGGTGACCAGTACGTCGACGATCCCGCCGCAGGTCAGTCCGACGGCGAAGGCGTCCTCGTCGCTGTAGCCGAAGCGTTCGCGCACCGTCTCGCCGGTACGCAGGGCGTCGGAGCACAGCTCGTACACCGCGCCCTCCACACACCCGCCGGAGACCGAGCCGATCACGGTGCCCCCGCTGTCGACGGCGAGGGCGGCGCCGGGCCCGCGCGGTGCGCTGCCGCCCACGGAGACGACGGTGGCGACGGCGAACTCCCGGCCCTCGGCCAGCCAGCGGTCCAGGTCCTGGGCGATGTCAAGCATCCGCCGCTCCCCCGCCCGCTGGCACCGCCGACAGCACCCGGTCCGGCCGGATGGGCAGGTTGCGGTGGCGCACGCCGGTCGCGTGCCAGACGGCGTTGGCCACGGCCGCCGCGGCACCCACGATGCCGATCTCGCCGACGCCCTTGATGCCGACCGGGTCGTCGGGGTCGGGGTCGTCCACCCAGTCCGCCTGGATGTCGCCCACGTCGGCGTTGGTGGCGACGTGGTAGCCGGCGAGGTCGGGGGCGTAGAGGCCGCCGCTCGCCCGGTCCCGGACCGCCTCCTCGTGCAGGGCCATGGAAATGCCCCACACCATGCCGCCGACAAGCTGGTTGCGGGCGGTGAGCGGGTTGACGATCCGGCCCGCAGCGAAGATGCCCAGCATGCGGCGCACCCGCACCTCGCCGGTGGCGGTGTCCACGGCGACCTCGGCGAACTGCGCGCCGAAGGAGTGCCGTTCCTTCTGGGCGAGGGCGCCGAGGGCGGCGGTGGTGTCGGACCGCACGGTGATGCCCTCCGGCGGGACGGTCGTGCCCAGGGCCAGCCGTTCGCGCAGTTCGCGGGCCGCCTCGGTGATCGCCCAGGCCCAGGAACGTGTGCCCATCGAGCCCCCCGCGATCATGGCGGGGCCGAAGTCGCTGTCCCCGATCCGGACCCGGACCCGGTCGGGCGCGACCTCCAGGGCGTCGGCGGCGATGAGGGTGAGCGCCGTGCGGGCACCGGTGCCGATGTCGGCGGCGGCGATCCGCACGGTGTAGCCGCCGTCGGCCTCCGCGGTCAGGACGGCCGTGGAGGGGCCGGCTCCCGCGTGGAAGGAGGCGGCGGCCGTGCCCGTGCCCAGCAGCCAGCGCCCGTCGCGGCGCACCCCGGGGCGCGGGTCGCGCCCGGCCCAGCCGAACCGCCGGGCTCCCTCGCGGAAGCAGGCGTCCAGGTTGCGGCTGCTGAAAGGCAGACCGGAGACCGGACCGACCTCGGGTTCGTTGCGCAGGCGCAGCTCGACGGGGTCGACGCGGCAGCGCTCGGCGAGTTCGTCGAGGGCCGACTCGATCGCGAAGGACCCCGGCGCCTCGCCCGGCGCGCGCATGAACGTCGGCGACGGCACGTCGAGCGGCACCACCTGGTTGGCGGTGTGGTGGGCGTCGGCGTCGTACATCACCCGGGCCACACCGGCGCTGGGCTCGACGAACTCGTAGACGGTGGACGTCTGGCTCAGCGAGCGGTGCTCCAGGGCGCGCAGCCGGCCGTCGGCGGCGGCGCCGAGACGCACCCGCTGGAGGGTGGGGCTGCGGTAACCGGCCAGCGAGAACATCTGCCGCCTCGTCATGACCACGCGCACCGGCCGCTGCAGCTCGGTCGCGGCCATCACGGCGGCGACCTGGTGGGCGCGCAGGCCCTTGCTGCCGAAGCCGCCGCCGATGTGCTCGGAGCGCACCCGCACCGCGGACGCGTCGAGGGAGAACATGTTCGCCAGTTCGCCCTGGATCCAGGTGGTTCCCTGGTTGGAGTCGACGATCTCCAGCCGGCCGCCGTCCCACCGGGCCGTGGCGGCGTGCGGCTCCATCATGCTGTGGTGTTCTTCGGGAGTGGAGTACTCCTCGTCCACCACGACGGCGGACGCGGCGAGGCCGGCGGTCAGGTCACCCTTCGCGGTCTCGCCGGGCATGACCCCGTCGGCCGGGTGGGCGTCGGGGTGGTCCGTGCCGAGTGCGGTGCTGTGCGGTTCCTGGTCGTAGGCGACGACGAGGGCCTCGGCGGCCTCCCGGGCCTGCTCGGACGTCTCGGCGACGACGAGGGCGACCGGCCAGCCCACGTGGCGCACCCGGTCCTGCTGGAAGACGGCGGCGGTGGGGTCCGGCGGGATGCCCAGCAGGCCGACGTAGTCGGTGTCGACGCGCGGGGCGTTGCCGTGGTGCAGGACGGCGAGCACGCCCGGCATGGCGAGGACGGCGTCGGTGTCGAGGGAGCGGATGCGGCCGCGGGCGACGGTGGAGAGCACCAGCCAGCCGTGCGCGAGGTCGGCGAAGGGGATCTCACCGGCGTAGCGGGCCGCTCCCGTGACCTTGTCGCGGCCCTCTACGCGGGTGTGCGCGGTGCCGACGGCGCCCCTGAGCGCCGTACGGCCGGTGGTGGCGGTGGTCATCGGGCGGCCTCCTCGGCGAGTTCGGTCAGGACGGCCACCGCGAGGTTGCGCATGAGGGTCACCTTGTATCCGTTGTCGGGCAGCGGCCTGGCGGCCGCGAGTTCGGCGTCCGCGGCGGCGGCGAAGGTGTCGCCGTCGGCCGGTGCCCCGGTGAGGACGGCCTCGGCCGCGCGGGCCCGCCAGGGCCGCGACGCGACCGCGCCGAAGGCCAGCCGGGCCTCGCGTACGACGCCGTCCTCGACGTCGAGGGCGGCGGCGACCGAGCCGATCGCGAAGGCGTACGAGGCCCGCTCGCGCACCTTGCGGTAGCGGGAGCGGGCGGCGACCGCGGCGGGTGGCAGGGTGACGCCGGTGATCAGTGCGCCGGGCGGCAGGGCGGTCTCCAGGTGCGGGGTGTCCCCGACGGGGAGGTAGAAGTCGGCCAGCGGCAACTCGCCGGGCCCGTCGAGGGTTTCGTAGCCGACGACGGCGTCGAAGGCCGCGAGGGCCACGCCCATGTCCGAGGGGTGCACGGCCACGCAGTGGTCGGAGGCGCCCAGGACGGCGTGGTTGTGGTGCTCGCCGGTGACGGCGGAGCAACCGCTGCCGGGGGCGCGCTTGTTGCAGGGTTTGCTGAGGTCGGTGAAGTAGCCGCAGCGGGTGCGCTGGAGCAGGTTGCCGCCGACGGTGGCCATGTTGCGCAGCTGGCCGGAGGCACCGGCCAGGACCGCCTGGGCCAGTGCCGGGTAGCGGCGGCGCACTTCGGGGTGGGCGGCGAGGTCGCTGTTGGTGGCGGTCGCGCCGATGCGCAGGCCGCCGTCCGGGGTCTCCCCGACGCCGTCCAGGGGGAGTTCGCGGACGTCGACGAGCCGGGCCGGACGCTCGACGCCGGTCTTCATCAGGTCGACGAGGTTGGTGCCGCCGCCGAGGAAGCGGGCGTCCGGGTCGGCGGCGAGCAGTGCCACCGCGCCGGAGACGTCGTCGGCGCGCTGGTATCCGAACTCCCTCATGCGGCCGCCTCGGTGGTCTCGGCGCGGTCGGCGTCTTGGGCCGCCGTCCCGTGGGCCTCGGCGGCACGGGTGACCGCCTGGACGATGGAGACGTAGGCGCCGCAGCGGCACAGGTTGCCGCTCATCCGTTCGCGGATCTCGTCCGGCGTCAGTGGCGGGGGCCCGGCCTCGGGGCGTACGTCCTCGGTGGCGGCGCTGGGCCAGCCGGCCGCGTGTTCCTCTATGACGGCGATCGCCGAGCAGATCTGCCCGGGTGTGCAGTAGCCGCACTGGTAACCGTCGAGGTCGAGGAATGCCTGCTGCACCGGGTGCAGCCGGTCGCCCTCGGCCATTCCCTCGATCGTGGTGATCTCCCGGCCCTCGGCGGCGACGGCGAGATTCAGACAGGAGACGGCGCGGCGCCCGTCGACCAGGACGGTACAGGCACCGCACTGCCCCTGGTCGCAGCCCTTCTTGGTACCGGTGAGATCGAGGCGCTCACGCAGGGCGTCGAGCAGGGTGGTGCGGTGGTCGACGGTCAGCTGGTGCTTCTCGCCGTTGATGTTCAGGGTGACTGCGCTGGACGTCGACGAGGGCGCTGGGGCCATGGTCAGCCTTCTTTGGTGTCTGGTGACAGGGACAATGGGCTGTGGGCAGCGGGGTCATCCGTGGCCGGAGGGCCACGGCCGGTTCTTCCGGCCGCGTCCGCCGCTAGAGTGGGCGGGTAACCGGACAGCTGTCCGCTCACTGGAAAACGTAACGGACAGTTGTCCGGTTATCAAGCACGGGATTCGGCCACGAACCCGGGAGGAGGACGAGTGCCGCCGCCGAAGAGGGACAAGACGGACGCACCCCTGCGCTCGGACGCACAGCGCAACCGCGAGCGCATCCTGCGCGTCGCCACGGAGGAGCTGACGCGCTGCGCGAACGTCCCGCTGAGCGCCATCGCCAAGAAGGCGGGCGTCGGGCAGGGCACCTTCTACCGCAACTTCCCGCACCGCGAGGCGCTCGTCCTGGAGGTCTACCGCTACGAGATGCGGCAGGTGGCCGACGCCGCGCCCGAGCTGCTGGCCACGCGGGAGCCCGAGCGCGCCCTGCGCGAGTGGCTGGACCACCTGGCCCGGTTCGCCATGACGAAGGCCGGTCTGGCGGACGCGATCCGGATGGTCACGAGCGCGCCCGGGGGACCGGCGAAACCGGAACCCGCCCCGGTGACGGAAGCGGCCGAACTCCTGCTCCGCGCCAACGAGGAGGCCGGCACCATCCGGCCGGGAGTGTCGTCGGACGACTTCTTCCTCGTCATCGGCGGTCTCTGGCTGATCGATTCCGGCGAGGACTGGCAGTCGCGGGTCACCCGGTTCCTGGACTTCGTCATGGACGGGCTGCGGGCGGGAGCGCCAGGCCGGTGACCGCGCCCCGGAAGCGGTAACGGCGCTCGGGGCGGCCCGCCACCCCGTAGCGCAGGGAGACCTCCGCGCTGCCCACGGTGTGGAAGTGCTCCAGGTAGCGGCGGGCGCTGACCCGGGAGACGCCGGTCAGCGCCGCGCACTCACTGGCGGACAGGGTGCCGTCGGCCTCACGGAGGGTTCGCTCGACGAGTTCGGCGGTCTCCACGCTCATGCCCTTGGGCAGCGCCGGGGCGGTGGCGGCCTGTGCCGCGGCGCCGGCCAGTACGCGGTCGACATCGGCCTGGCTGCGTACCACCGTGCCGAGCAGCCGGCCCCGCTGGACGGCGTAGCGCTCCAGCCGTACCCGCAGGTGGTCGAACTCGAACGGTTTGAGCAGGTAGTCGACCACGCCGTGCCGCACGGCGCCGCGCACCGCGTCCGCCTCGCGGGCCGCGCTGATGACCATGACGTCGCAGTCGTGTCCGGCGGCGCGCAGCCGGGGGATGACGTCGAGGCCGAAGACGTCCGGCAGGTACAGGTCGAGCAGGACCAGGTCGGGGCGCAGTTCCCCGACGGAGGCGAGCGCCTGCTCACCGGTACCGGCGACGCCGACCACCCGGAAGGGCTCGACCCGTTCGACGAAGGCGCGGTGGACGCGGGCCACCATGAAGTCGTCGTCCACCACGAGCACGCCGATCGGACCGGCGGCACGGGGCGCCGCGGTCGGGGCACTCCCGTCGGACGTGCCGCTCGTTGCCGTCATGGTGCCGCTCCTTCCGCCACCGCGTCGGTGAGGTGGCTGACGGTCATGCGTGCGGTGAACACGGCCCCCTCGGGGGTGTTGGCCACCGAGATCTCACCGCCGTGACGTTCGCAGACCAGCCGGGTCAGCGCCAGGCCGATGCCGCGCTCGCCCTGCCGGGCGGCCTTGGTGGTGAAGCCGTGGGAGAAGACCTCGCGGGCCAGTTCGGGCGCCACCCCGGGTCCGGAGTCGCGGACCACGATCTCGACGCTGGCGGCGTCCTGCCGCAGCTCGACCTCGACCCATGCCTCGTGCTCGTCACCGGGTGCCGCGGCGGCGTCCACGGCGTTGTCGACCAGGTTGCCGACCACGGTGGCCACGTCGGCGGCGTCCTCCGGAGCCAGCCGGTCCAGCGCCGTGCGGTCCGAGACGCGCAGCGCGACCCTGCGCTCGGCCGCGAGGGAGGACTTCGCCGTGATCAGGGCGGCGACGGCGGTGTCACGCACCCGACGGCTGAGGGTGACGTCCAGGGACTGGCGGCGCCGGCTGAGCCCGCGGATGTAGCGCACCACCTCGTCCCGCTCACCGATCTGGACGAGCCCGGAAATGGTGTGCAGCTGGTTGGCGAACTCGTGGGCCTGGGCGCGCAGCAGCTCGGAGGTGCTGCGGAAGGCACCGATCTCCCGTTCCAGGCGGGCCAGTTCGGTACGGTCGCGCAGGGTGGTGACCGAGCCGAGCGGGCGGCCGTCCTTGGTGACGGTCATGCGGTTCATGACCAGGACCCGCCCGTGACGGACGACCACCTCGTCACGCGGTTCGGCCGCCTCGGGGGTGGCTCCCGCGAGGACGTCGCGCAGGCGCCCGTCGATGCCGAGGCCGTCCAGGCTCTGGCCGACGCAGTCGGCGGGCAGGTCGAGCAGGCGCCGGCCCATCTCGTTGACCAGGGTGAACCGGTGCTGCGGATCGAGCGCGACGACGCCCTCGGCGATGCCGTACAGCATGGCCTCCCGGTGCTCGGCGAGGCCGGCGATCTCGCGGGGCTCCAGGCCGAGGGTCTGCCGTTTGACGCGCCGGGCCAGCAGCCAGGAGCCGGCGACGCCGAGGCCGCTGGCGATGCCGAGGTAGGCGAGCAGGTAGGAGGAGGCGCCGCTGAGGCGCTGCCACACCGTCGGGTCGGCCTCGCCGACCATCACCGTGCCGAGCCGGCGGCCGAGGAGCGGCCGGGTGGCGCCGAGTACCGGGACCTGGGCGACGAGTTCCCGGCTGCTCTGCACGGTCAGGGGCCCCGACCAGCCGCTTCCGGCTCCGGAGCCCTCGCCGCGCGGCAGCCGGCCGCCTATGAGAGTGGGGTCGGTGGAGCTGACGACGCGGCCGTGGGCGTCGGCCACCGTGACGGAGGTGACCCCGGACTGGGTCTGCGTGGAGTTCACCAGCGGGGCGAGGGCCTCCTGCGGCACGGGACGCAGCAACTGGCTGCGGACCAGCGGCGTGGCGGCCAGCTGCTCGGCCAGGGCGGTCACCCGGCGGCCCTCCACGCGGTTGAAGGTGGCCTTGGACTGGGCGAGCGAGACGGCGGCGACCGCGAGCAGGACGACCACGACGATGGCGAGCTGGAGGACCAGCATCTCGCCCGCGAGGGTCTGACGGCGGAAGGCGGGGGCCACGGCGGACTCGTTCTCGGCTCAGGAGGGGGCGGGGGTGCCGGGTCGCCATCATGGCGCCCACCTGCGACGAGGGAAAGAGATGTGCCCTCATCGCAATGAACCGGCGATGTCCCGGCGACGTACCGGCACTGTCGCGGCCCCGCCGCGGCGACCGCAATGAACACAACCACCCTTGGTTCCGCAAGGCAGACAGGCGGCGGCCGCGCGGGCACCATGTGGCCCGCGTCACCCTCCCCCGCGGGGCTTCCCCGTATCGATCTACCCGACCGACAGGTGGTGTCCTACGTGCGTCTGCGCACTCCCCTCGCCCTGCTCGGGGCCGCCGTGCTCGTGCTGGCCGGACCGCCGTTGCTCTCCTCCGGCGACGAGTCCGATTCCGGCACCCGGATCCCGGGCCTGCGCTTCATGGTCCCCAACACGCCGGGCGGCGGCTACGACATCACCGCCCGCACGGCCGCGAAGAACGCCGAGGACGCCGGACTCACGCACAACATCGAGGTGTTCAACCTGCCCGGCGCGGGCGGCACCGTGGGGCTGAGCCGGCTGGTGAGCGAACACGGCAACGGCAAGCTCGCCATGTCCATGGGTCTCGGCGTCGTGGGCGCCGTCCGTTCCAACCACGCCCCCAAGACCCTCGCCGACACCACGCCGATCGCACGGCTCACCGAGGAGCAGGACGTCGTCGTGGTCGCCAAGGACTCGCCGTACAAGACGATCGACGAGCTGATCGTCCGGTGGAAGAGGGACCCGGGCAAGATCCCGGTGGGCGGTGGTTCGTCGCCGGGCGGGCCCGACCACCTCGCGTCGATGCTGATGGCACAGGCCGCCGGGATCTCGCCGAAGTCGGTCAACTACATCCCCTTCGACGGCGGGGGCGAACTGCTCGCCTCGATCCTTGGCAACAAGGTCGGCTTCGGGGTCTCCGGCGTCGGCGAGTATTTGGACCAGATCAGGGCGGGTGAGCTGAGGGTGCTCGCGGTGACCGGTCCCGAGCGGGTGGACGACCTCGAGGACGCGCCGACGCTCAAGGAGTCCGGCTACGACGTGGACTTCACCAACTGGCGCGGCATCGTCGCCCCGCCCGGCCTGTCCGAGGCGCAGCGGGACAAGCTGACCCGCCTCGTCGAGGAGCTGCACGACTCGCCCGAATGGAAGAAGTCCATGGACCAGAACGGCTGGGACGACGCGTTCCTGACCGGTGACAAGTTCGGCGACTTCCTGGACGCCCAGGACAAGCGCGTGGTGTCGGTGCTGAAGGAGCTGGGACTGTGACGACGCCGGCCCACTCCTCCCCCTCCCCGGACTCCGTCACGGGCCCCGCTCCGGCCCCGCCGGCCGGGAAGCACTCGTGGCTGCGCGAACACTCCGAACTGGGCGTGTGCGTCCTGCTGCTGGCGCTCGGCGCGCTGGTCCTGACCGACGCGCTCACCATGGACGTCGACATCACCCAGCGCGGGCCGGTCGGCCCCAAGACCGTGCCGGTCGTGGTCGGCATCGGCCTGCTGGTGATCGCCGCGCTGCTCGCCGTCGACGTCCTGCGCGGCGGCCGGGGCGAGGCCGAGGGCGGCGAGGACATCGACCTGTCCGAACCGGCCGACTGGCGCACGGTGCTGCTGCTGTCCGGGATCTTCCTCGGCGCCGCGGCGCTGATCGAACCGGCCGGCTTCCCCGTGGCCGGAGCGCTGCTCTTCTGGGGCGCCGCGTTCACCCTCGGCAGCCGCCGGGTGGACCGCGATCCGCTGATCGCCGCGGTGCTGTCCCTGGTCACCTACGTCGTCTTCGACAAGCTGCTCGGAGTGCCGCTGCCCGGCGGCCCGCTGATGGGAGTGCTCTGACATGAACGCCCTCAACTCCCTCATGGACGGGTTCGGTACGGCTCTCACGCCGCTGAACCTGCTGTGGGCCGCCCTGGGCGTGCTGCTCGGCACCGCCATCGGCGTGCTGCCCGGCATCGGCCCGGCGATGGCGGTGGCACTGCTGCTGCCGGTGACGTACGGACTGGACCCGGTCGCCGCGTTCATCATGTTCGCCGGGATCTACTACGGCGCGATGTTCGGCGGTTCGACCACCTCCATCCTGCTCAACACCCCCGGTGAGAGCGCCGCCGTGGTCGCGGCCATGGAGGGCAACCCCATGGCCAAGGCGGGGCGCGGTGCGCAGGCGCTCGCGGCCGCGGCCATCGGTCACTTCGCGGGCGGCATGATCGGCACCATCCTGCTGGTGGTGCTGGCGCCGACGGTCGCCGGCCTGGCGGTGGACATCGGCGCGCCGGACTACTTCGCCATCATGGTGCTGGCGTTCATCGCCGTGACGTCGGTGCTGGGTTCCTCCCGGGTCAGAGGCCTGGCCTCGCTGCTGATCGGCCTGACGATCGGCCTGGTGGGCCTGGACCAGATGACGGGCCAGCAGCGGCTGACCTTCGGCTCGCTGCAACTCGCCGACGGCGTGGACGTGGTGATCGTGGCGGTCGGTCTCTTCGCGATCGGTGAGGCGCTGTGGGTGGCGGCCCACCTGCGGCGCGGGGCGGCCGAGCCGATCCCGGTGGGCCGTCCGTGGCTCGGTCGCGGTGATGTGAAGCGCACCTGGAAGTCCTGGCTGCGCGGTCCGCTGATCGGCTTCCCGTTCGGCGCGATCCCGGCGGGCGGGGCCGAGATACCCACGTTCCTGTCGTACGTGACGGAGAAGCGGCTGTCCAAGCACAAGGACGAGTGGGGCAAGGGTGCCATCGAGGGCGTGGCCGGCCCCGAGTCGGCGGCGTCGGCCTCGGCCGCGGGCACACTGGTGTCCATGCTGACCCTGGGCCTGCCGACCACGGCGGTCGCCGCGGTGATGCTCGCCGCCTTCCAGCAGTACGGCATCCAGCCCGGCCCCCTGCTCTTCGAACGCGAGCCGGAACTGGTGTGGGGCCTGATTGCGTCCCTCTTCGTCGGCATGGTGCTGCTGCTCTGCCTGAACCTGCCGCTGGCGCCGGTGTGGGCCAAGCTGCTGCGCGTCCCGCGGCCGTACCTCTACGCGGGGATCATGTTCTTCGCGGCGGTCGGCGCGTACGCGGTCGGCGGTGAGGTCGTCGACCTGGTGATCCTGCTGATCATCGGCCTGGTCGGGTTCGGCATGCGGCGCTACGGCCTGCCCATCCTGCCCGCGGTGATCGGCGTCATCCTCGGCCCGAACGCCGAGCAGCAGCTGCGCCGGGCCCTGCAGATCAGTGACGGCAGTGTGTCGGGCCTGGTCGACACGCCGTTCTCGGTGACGGTGTACGCGGTGATCGTGCTGCTGCTCGCCTGGCCGCTGGTGAAGCGCCTGGTCGGCCGGGGACGGGCGCGGGCCGACGCCTGACCCACGGCCCGGTGCCGCGGGCACCGGCGGCCGCCTCCTCCGGCCGAGCCGCCGGTGCCCGCGGCACGGGACCGGGTAGGGATGCGGACGGCGAGGTGCTCGCTCCGTTCCCGGCCGCGCTCACAGAAGGCGAACTCATGATCTTCATCACGGCGAAGTTCCAGGTGCTCCCCGAACACGCGGACCGGTGGCCGGAGATCGCCGGCGCATTCACCCGGGCCACCCGGGCGGAACCCGGCTGCCTCTGGTTCGACTGGTCCCGCAGCGTCGACGACCCCAGGGAATACGTGCTGGTCGAGGCGTTCCGCGACGACGAGGCGGGCGCCGCACACGTCCGGTCCGCGCATTTCAGGGCCGCACAGGAGGAACTGCCGCGCCACCTGGCCCGGACGCCGCGCATCGTGAACGCGACGATCGGCCAGGACGACTGGTCGGAACTCGGCGAGATGGCGGTGCATTAGGCACCGGGCCGCGACGGCGCGGGTCAGCCGAGGAAGCTCAGCCGGACCCGGCGGTCGGGATTGTCCCGGTTGGTGTCGACCAGGCACACCGACTGCCAGGTCCCGAGTTCCAGGCGTCCGCCGATCACCGGCAGCGTCGCGTGCGGTGGTACGAGGGCGGGCAGGACGTGGTCACGGCCGTGGCCGGGGCTGCCGTGGCGGTGCTGCCAGCGGTCGTCGGCGGGGAGCAGGGTGTGCAGGGCGGACAGGAGGTCGTCGTCGCTGCCGGCGCCGGTCTCGATGATCGCGATCCCGGCGGTGGCGTGCGGGACGAAGACGTTGAGGAGGCCGTCGCGGCCGGACGCCGCCTCGCGGAGGAACGACTCGCAGTCACCGGTGATGTCGGCGACCCGCTCCGCCGGGCCGGTGGCGAGGCTGAGGACTCTGGTGGTGAAGGCAGCAGGCATGCCCCCATCCTGACACCGGGGGAAGACCGGGGCCTCCGGCGCCGTTGGTAGAAACGTGAACAACACACGCGAGGTCGAGGTCGTCGTCATCGGGGCCGGTCAGGCCGGGCTCGCCGCCGCCCATCATCTGCGCCGTTCCGGTTTCGCACCGGCGGGCGACTTCGTGGTGCTCGACCACTCCCCCGGTCCCGGCGGCGCGTGGCAGTTCCGCTGGCCGTCGCTGACGTACGGCAAGGTGCACGGGATGCACGCCCTGCCGGGCATGGAGCTGACCGGCGCGGATCCGGCACGGCCGTCCGCCGAGGTCGTGGCCGAGTACTTCGCGGCGTACGAGCAGGCCTTCGACCTGCGGGTCAGGCGGCCGGTCGATGTCGGCGCCGTGCGCGAGGGGGCGGAGGGACGACTGCTCGTCGAGACGTCGGCCGGGCCGTGGTCGACGCGTGCGCTGATCAACGCGACCGGCACCTGGGACCGCCCTTTCTGGCCGCGCTACGCGGGTCAGGAGACTTTCCGGGGACGGCAGTTGCACACGGCGCAGTACGCCGGGCCGGAGGAGTTCGCCGACCGGCGCGTGGTCGTGGTGGGCGGCGGCGCCTCCGGAACGCAGCACCTGCTGGAGATCGCCCCGTACGCCGCGGCCACCACGTGGGTGACCAGGCGGCCTCCCGTCTTCCGCGAGGGCCCCTTCGACGAGGAGGCGGGCCGGGCGGCCGTGGCGCTCGTGGAGGAGCGGGTCCGGCAGGGACTGCCGTCGAAGAGCGTGGTGTCGGTGACGGGGCTGCCCCTGAACGACGTGGTCAGGGCCGGGCTGGAGTCGGGTGTGCTGGACCGGCAGCCCGTGTTCGACCGGATCACGCCCGAGGGGGTGGAGTGGAGTGACGGGCGGCGGGTGGCCGCGGACGTCATCCTGTGGGCGACCGGTTTCCGGGCCGCCATCGACCATCTCAGGCCGCTGCGGCTGCGGGAGTCGGGCGGCGGTATCCGTGTCGAGGGGACGCGCGCGGTCGCCGACCCGCGGATCCATCTCGTCGGTTACGGCCCCTCGGCCAGCACCGTCGGCGCCAACCGGGCGGGACGCGCGGCCGTGCGGGACATCAGGCGGCTGCTGGCCGACTGCGAGCCGGTCGCCGCGTGACGCCCCGCCCGGTCACTTGGCGGCCTCTGCCTTCTCGGAGGCACTCTGCCGAAGGCGGTTGAACTCGGCCACATTGCGCTGGTGCTCGGCGTAGTCGGCGGTGAAACGGGTGTCGCCCGCCTTGACCGTGACGAAATAGAGCCAGTCACCGGGGGTCGGGTTGATCGCGGCGTTCATCGCGTCGTCGCCCGGATTGGCGATGGGGGTGGGCGGCAGTCCCATGCGCTGGTATGAGTTGTAGGGACTGTCGAGCTTCGTGTCCTTGGTGGTGGTCTTCAGGGTGGAACGGCCCAGGGCGTAGTTGATGGTGGAGTCCATCTGCAGCGGCATGCCGCGTTCCAGCCGGTTGAAGATCACCCGGGCCACCTTGCCCATGTCCTCCTTGGCGGCGGCCTCCGCCTGCACGATGCTGGCGATGGTGACCGCCTGGTAGACGTTCAGCGCGTTGCGCTGGGCGCCCGCGGCGACCGGCGCGCCGGTGAACTTCTTGTTCGCCGTGTCGACCATGGCCGTCAGCAGCTTCTCCGGGGTCGGGTTCTCGCCGAGTGGGTAGGTGGCCGGGAAGAGATAGCCCTCGGGGTTGCCCTCGGCGTCGTTCGGCAGCTTGAGATTGGCCTCGGCCAGGGACTTCTTGGTGGTGCCCGCGGGCAGGGCGAGGGTCTTGTCGACCGCCCCGTAGACCTGCGTCGCGCGCCAGCCCTCCGGGATCACCAGGGACGTGGGGCGGGACTCGCCCTCGTCGTCCGTCGTCAGCAGCGGCACCGCCACGGCGGTACCCGCCACCAGGGCACCGGTCGCGATCAGGGCGATGCGGCCCCGGCGCGTCAGCCGGATCGTTCTCCTGGGGCTTCTGGGGATTCTGGGGTCTCTGGGGCCTCTAGCGCTCCTCGCGCTCCGTGACGGAGAGTTCGTCTGCATGCGGGCACGGTAACCCCCAGTCGCCAGCAAACCCGGCATATCGTCATCTTGTCGGCTCCAGTCGGGCGTCCCTGCGCACCAGTGCGGCATAAGCCCCTTCCTGCGCCAGCAGTGCCTCGTGCGTGCCCTGTTCGGCCAGGCGTCCGGCGTCGAGGACCACGATCCGGTCGGCGTCCCGGACGGTGGACAGGCGGTGGGCGATGGTGATCGTGGTGCGGTTGGCGGCCAGGGCGTCGATGGCCTGTTGCACGGCCGCCTCGGTGCGGGTGTCCAGGGCACTGGTCGCCTCGTCGAGGACGAGCACGGGCGGGTCGCGCAGGATGGTGCGGGCGATGGCCAGGCGCTGCTTCTCACCGCCGGAGAACCGGTGGCCGCGTTCGCCGACCACCGTGTCGTAGCCGTCGGGCAGGGCGGCGATGTGATCGTGGATCTGGGCGGCCTTCGCCGCCGCGACCAGCTCCGCGTCGGTGGCGTCCGGCTTGGCGAAGCGCAGGTTCTCGGCGACCGAGGCGTGAAAGAGGTACGTCTCCTGCGAGACGACGCCGACGGCGCGGGCGAGGGTGTCGAAGTCGAGGTCGCGCACGTCGACGCCGTCGAGGGTGACCCGGCCGCCCGTCACGTCGTAGAGCCGCGGCACCAGGTGGCCGAGCGTGGACTTGCCGGCGCCGGTGGGGCCGACGACGGCGAGGCTGCTGCCGGCGGGGACGGTGATGTCGACGCCGTCGAGGACCGGGCCGCCCTTGCCGCCGTAGCCGAAGCCGACGTTCTCGAAGCGGACCTCGCCCTTGATGTGGCCGAGGTGGACGGGATCCTCCCGCTCGGTGATGTCGATCGGCAGGTCGAGGTACTCGAAGATGCGCTGGAAGAGCGCGAGCGAGGTCTGGATCTGCACGCCGGTCGACAGCAGGCTCACGGTCGGGCGGAACAGCCCCTGCTGGAGCGAGACGAAGGCGACGATCGTGCCGAGGGAGACGTCGGGGCCGCCCAGTTGCAGGGCGATGCCCGCGGTCCAGTAGATGACGGCCGGCATGGCGGCCATGACGATGGCGATGACGGCCATCCGCCAGCGGCCCGCCATGTTCGACTTCACTTCCAGGTCGACCAGGCTCTCGGACTCGTCCGCGAAGGCGCGGGTGAGCGAGTCGGACCGGCCCATCGTGCGGCCGAGCAGGATGCCGCTGACGGACAGCGACTCGGTGACCGTGGCGGCCATGGCGGCCATCTGCTTCTGGCGCCGGGTGGCGATCTTCCTGCGCTCCCGGCCGACGCGGCGGCTGATCCACACGAACACGGGGAGCAGGAGCAGCGAGACGACGGTGAGACGCCAGTCGAGGACGACCATGGCGACGATCGTGGCGACCACGCTGGTGAGGTTGGAGACGAGGGAGGTGGCCGTGGAGGTGACGGTGGCCTGCATGCCGCCGATGTCGTTGGCGATGCGGGACTGGACCTCGCCGGTGCGGGTGCGGGTGAAGAAGGCGAGGGACATCTGCTGCAGCCGGCCGTAGACGGTGGTGCGCAGGTCGTGCATGACGCGCTGGCCCACCGTGGTGGAGATCAGGGTCTGCAACACGCCGAAGACACTGGTGAGGACGGCACCGAGGATCATGCCGAGGGCGAGCAGGCTCAGCAGGCCCGTGCGCCCCTCGGGGATCGCGACGTCGAGGATCTCCCTGAGCAGGAAGGGCGTGGCGACCGACACCAGGGACGCGGCGCCGACCAGCAGGCCGACGACCGCGAGGCGGCGCCGGTAGGGGCGGAACAGCTTGAGGATGCGACGCACCTGCCGGGGCTGTTCCCCGGCGTCGGCCGGTGCGGTCCAGGCGGATTCGCGATCGGGGTGCATGGGCTCCTTCGGAGGCGGCGGGGGAGGCCGGCGAGACCTGCGGGGCAGACGGACGGCAGCCCTCCGGGGACCGCCGCGAGGTCGCGCGGACCTTACGGATCATAGGTCATTGTTACCTATACTCACAATGAACGTCATCCTGATATTGTTCCCGTATGACCGCCCCCGATCCCGACGGCCTGCTCGCCGAGCAGTTGCTGCGGCTCACCCGCCGGGTGCACCGCATCCAGAAACGCCATCTCGAGCACCGCGACCTCGGCATCACACCGGCCCAGTCCCGGCTGCTGCGCACGCTGGCGCACTACGGTTCACCCCCTCGCATGGCCGACCTCGCCGAGCGCCTCGAGGTCGTGCCCCGGGCGGTGACGACCCTGGTGGACGGGCTGGAGGCGGCCGGAAAGGTGCGCCGCGTCCCGGATCCCGCCAGCCGCCGGGTCATCCGGATCGAGCTGACCGAGGACGGGGGCGCGGCCCTGCGGGAACTGCGCGGCGCGCGCCGGTCCGCCGCCGAGGAGATCCTGGCCCCGCTGACCGACGAGCAGCGCGCGGTGCTGGGCGGACTGCTGGACACGCTGATCGACGGGCCCGGCATCGGTGAGGGCCGGCGCACGGCGTGAAGCGGGAAGCCCGTGCTCAGGTCTCCAGGTCCGCCCTGTCCCCCATCACCACCACGGGGTGCCGGTCCGGGTCGAGTGTGCGCAGCAGGTACTCCATCGCCGGCTTGGGCAGACTGACGCAGGCCGACGTCCCGCTGCCGTGGTCCATGTGCAGCCAGATCGAACCGCCCCTGGACGTGCCTTCGGGGCGGGTCGGGTCGTTCGGCGGGGTGCCCCTGACCCGGTTGTAGTCGATGGCTATGACGTAGTCGAAGTCGTGCCAGTACGACTTGGCCCACCACCGCGGTGCCGCGAAGCTCTCGGACCGGCTGTACGGCAGCCCGGTTCCGGGGGCCGGGTCCGGGAGCACGCCGCCCGCGTCGCTCAGCGTGAACACACCGACGGGGCTGCGCTTGTCGTCCTCGTGGTGGTCGGTCGTCCACCCCTTCCTGCCGTTGTGCGCCGCCCAACTGCGGGCGCGGTGCCAGGCGGAGCCCTGCTTCGCGTAGAGCACGACCGTGGAGTCGGCGGAGTCCTTCCCGGCGCCGTACACCGCGACGACCTGGCGCGAGTCGGTGGGGATGCGCCGCTGGAGCCGGTCGCCGACGCCGGGGATTCTCGTGGGGTCGGCCGTGGCACTGCTCCGGCCCGCCTCCCCGGCAGGTCCGCTCGCCCGGGAGTCCGCACCCTCCCCCGACGGGCCGCCGCAGGCGGACAGCGCCGTCACCGCCAGCAGGGAGCCGAGAGCCGCCATCGCGACCGCCGTACGCCGTCCACCACCACGTGCCATCCGTCCATGGTCGCACTCGCTCCGGGCATGCCGTCAGGAATCCGGCGGACGGGCGCGGGCGAGGGAGCCGCGGGCGGACGCGGACGGCGTGCGGCGGGCCGTAGCCGTATTCGCGGCCCATCGCGGAAAACCGCTTGATTTTCGGCACGCGGCGACGCGAACCTGTCACGGTTTGCAGCCTCTCGATGCCGCATAGCAACGGCACTCCCTGACACGAGCCACTGGGACGTCATGCAGATCCAAGACCTTCCGTATCCCGACCCGGGCGTGCCGGACGCACGCTCGGGCCCCCGATTCCTGTGGTGGCTGTTCCGCAACCAGCTGGGTGGGCAACTCAAGTCGCTGGCCTGGGGTTTGCTGCACTTCGCCTCCGTCTCCGCCCTGCCCTTCTGCGTCGGTCTCGCCATTCAGGCGGTCGTCGACCGCTCCGGCACCGGGCTCGCCCTCGCGGGCGGCGTCATGGTGCTGTGCTGTGCCGGCAACGCGATCGGCGACACCTTCCTGCACCGCGCCGCCGTCACCAACTGGATCACCGCCGCGGCCCGCGTCCAGCAACTCCTGGCCCGCAGGACCGCGGTACTGGGCTCGGCACTGACCCGGCGGGTCGCGGCCGGTGAGGTCGTGGCCGTGTCCACCGGGGACGTCGAGAAGATCGGCTGGTTCGTGGAGGCCGTCTCCCGCTTCACCGCCGCCGCGCTCACCATCGTGCTGGTCTGCGTGGCGCTGGTCGTCTACCAGCCGGCGCTCGGCGTCGTGGTGATCGTGGGCCTGCCGGTGCTGGCCCTCGCGGTACTGCCGCTGCTGCCCCGGGCCACCCGTCGGGCCGACGTACAGCGGGACAAGGCGGGCCGCGCCACCGAACTCGCCTCGGACACCGTCGCGGGACTGCGCGTGCTGCGCGGCATCGGCGGCGAGGAACTCTTCCTCGACCGCTACCGCAGCGCCTCCCAGGAGGTGCGCCACGCGGCCGTGCGCAGCGCCCGCATGTGGTCCCTGATCTCCGCGATCCAGGTGCTGCTGCCGGGGCTGCTGCTGATCGCTGTGGTCTGGCACGGCGTCCGTCTGGCCCGCGAGGGCCGCATCGGCGTCGGCGAGCTCGTCACCGTCTACAGCTCCGTCATGATCCTCACCTACCCGCTGCGGCACTTCGAGGAGATCGCCATGGCGTACTCCTTCTCCCGCCCCTCGGCCAAGCGGGCGGCACGGGTGCTGGCATTGCAGCGCACCACGGACACCGCGGGCTCGCGCCCCGCCGAGGTCCCGACCGGTGACCTGGCCGACCCGGCCACCGGTCTCCTGGCGCCGGCGGGCCGGTTCACCGCCGTGGTGTGCGGTGACCCGGACGAGGCCGGGCGCCTGGCCGAACGGCTCGGCGGGCACCCCGCCCAGACGGGCACGTCGGCCCTGCTGGGCGGCGTGCCGCTGGACGAGCTGCCGCTGAAGTCCGCGCGCACCGCCGTCCTGGTGCAGGACAAGGACCCGGTGCTGCTCTCCGGCACACTCCGCGAGCTGCTGGACGTGCCGGCGTCCGGTGCCGTCGGCGCCGACGACGCGCTGGCCGCCGCCCAGTGCGGCGACGTACTGACGGCGCTCGCGCAGGGCTCGCTCGGCACCGACGATCCGATGGACGCCCGCATCACCGAGCGGGGCCGGTCGCTTTCGGGCGGCCAGCGCCAGCGGCTGGCACTGGCCCGGTCCCTGATCACGGACCCGGAGGCACTGGTCCTGGACGAACCGACCTCGGCCGTCGACTCGCACACCGAGGCCCGGATCGCGGAAGGCGTACGAGCACTGCGCACGGGGCGGACCACGGTGGTGTTCACCTCGTCGCCGCTGTTGCTGGACCGCGCGGACCACATCGTGTTCCTGCACGACGGCGAGGTCGCCGCGGTCGGAACCCACCGGGAACTGCTGCACGCCGAGCCCCGGTACCGGGCGGTGGTCACCCGCGAGACCGACGAGGAGACCGCGGCGCACGCCGGCGGCGTACCCGTGAGGAGGGCGTCCGCCAAGGCCCCGGCCGACGACGGCCGCGACGACGCCCTGAGCGACGACGTCGACGTACTGCGCCGACTGGAAGAGATCGAGGAGACGGCATGATCGGCGTCGCGCCCCCGCCCTACGACCCGGCGGCTCCCACGACGGCCAGCACCCTCCCCGTCGGTGCTCGCCCGACCGTCCGCGCGTACGTGGCTGAACTGCTGCGCAGGCACCGTCGGGCGTTCGTCTTCCTCGTCACCGTCAACACCGTGGCCGTGCTGGCCTCGATGGCGGGCCCCTACCTGCTGGGCGGGCTCGTGGAACGCGTCGCGGACGACGCGCGCGAGCTGCGTCTCGGCCTCACCGTCACCCTCTTCGGGCTCGCCCTCGTCGTGCAGGCCGTGTTCGTACGAGAGGTACGGCTGCGGGGGGCCATGCTCGGCGAGCGGATGCTGGCCGATCTGCGCGAGGACTTTCTCGTACGGTCGGTCGGACTGCCGCCCGGCGTACTGGAACGGGCCGGCACGGGTGACCTGCTCTCCCGGATCACCACGGACATCGACCGGCTCGCCAACGCCATGCGCGAGGCCGTGCCCCAGCTGGCGATCGGCGCCGTGTGGGTGGTGCTGCTGCTCAGTGGCCTGGTGGTCACCGCGCCGCCACTGGCACCGGCGGTGCTGATCGCGGTGCCGCTGCTGGTGATCGGCTGCCGCTGGTACTTCCGCCGGGCGCCCTCCGCCTACCGCTCGGAGGCCGCCGGGTACGCCGCGGTGGCCGCCGCGCTCGCCGAGACCGTGGATGCGGGGCGCACCGTCGAGTCCCACCGCCTCGACGCCCGTCGCATCGAACTGTCGGAGCGCCGGGTCAAGGAGTGGACGGCCTGGGAGCGCTACACGCTCTGGCTGCGGTCGGTGCTCTTCCCGGTCATCAACGTCACTCATGTGACCGTGCTCGCCTCCGTCCTGCTCATCGGCGGTGTTTTCGTACTCCAGGGCTGGATCGGGGTCGGTCAGCTGACCACGGCCGCGCTGATCGCGCAGATGCTCGTCGACCCGGTCGGCATCATCCTGCGCTGGTACGACGAGCTGCAGGTGGCCCAGGTCTCCCTGGCCCGGCTGGTCGGCGTGCGGGACATCGAGCCGGACGCCGGCGACCCCGCGTCGGCCCCCGACGGACGGCACGTGCACGCCGACCAAGTGCACTTCGGCTACCTCGAGGGCGTGGACGTCCTGCGCAAGGTGTCGCTGGAAGTGGCCCCCGGCACGAGGCTCGCGCTGGTCGGTCCCTCGGGTGCCGGCAAATCCACGCTGGGCAGGCTGCTGGCGGGCATCTACGGTCCGCGCGAGGGCCGGATCACCCTGGGCGGCGCGGAACTGTCCCGGATGACCGCGGAAGGGGTCCGCTCGCACGTCGCCCTCGTCAACCAGGAGCACCACGTCTTCGTGGGTTCCCTGCGCGACAACCTCCGCCTCGCCAGGACCGGCGCCACCGACGCCGAGCTGTGGGCGGCGCTGGGCGCGGTCGACGCGGACGACTGGTCCCGCGGGCTCGACGAGGGTTTGGACACCGAGGTCGGCTCGGGCGGCTTCTCGCTCACCCCGGCGCAGGCCCAGCAGATCGCGCTGGCCCGCCTGGTGCTGGCCGACCCGCACACCCTGGTGCTGGACGAGGCGACGTCCCTGCTCGACCCACGGGCCGCGCGCCACCTCGAACGGTCGCTGGCCCGGGTCCTGGACGGCCGCACGGTCATCGCGATCGCCCATCGTCTGCACACCGCACACGACGCGGACGTCATCGCCGTGGTCGAGAACGGCCGGATCAGCGAGCTGGGCAGCCACCAGGAACTCGTCGCGGCGGACGGCGCCTACGCGGCGCTGTGGCGGTCCTGGCACGGATGAGGACGGCGCGCGCTTCGAAGGCGGGGTGGTCACGGTAGGGGCGGTGGGGCGACGGCCCGGGCCGGCCGGGCCGGGCCACGCTCCGGGAGCCGTGAGCCGCCCGGCGGACTCCGTGGTGCGCCGGGCGTGTGACAGGCCGGGCCGGACAGGAGCGCCGGGCCACTCGAACGTACCGGGCGGACAGGAGTGGCCGGACGGGGCAGCGGCGCCGCGCGCATCCGGGACGCCGGGCCGGTCGAGGACGCCGGGTGGGGCGGTGACACGGCGCTGGTCGGCGAGGGCTGGAGGATGGTCGGCGAGGGCTGGAATAGCTGACGGAGCCGGTGGGACGGGCCTGGCGGGTACCCCGGCAGGGTCCGTGCCGTTGCGCGGTACCGAACGGGAGTGGAAGGCTGGGAGGAGGCACCGGCTCGGGGTAGGCCCGGGAACCGTGCGGTTCCGCGACGGATGAGGCCTGTGCCCCGTGCAGCGGCGGCCCGCCGCGGGCCACGGCGAGAAGGGGCCGGTCCCCACCCCCTGGAGGTACCCGTGAACAGCGCCGACGGATGGGGAGACGACGTCTACCAGCCGGACGGATCCGAGCAGAGGGAGGACACCGGGCTGCTGGACGGTGAGGACACCCTCGAGGAGGACGGTGTCGACGATCCCCTCGACCGGGGCTGGTCTCCGCCCGAACGGCCCTGGGCGGTGGAGCACACCGGTGTGACGGCCGCCGAACGGCACCGCGGCGAAACACTGGATCAGCGGCTCGCCGAGGAGCGGCCGGACCTGCTCGCACCCGACGGCGACGGGCTGGGCGACTCCGACGGCACCGACGGGGAACTGCTGGACAACGAGGTCGGAGCGGACCGCTCCGGCCGGCTCGTGGCCCCCGACGAAGGGGCGCACGAGGACGAGGAGCCGGCACTGGTCGCCCTGGACGTGGGCATCGACGGCGCGGCCGCCTCCGCGGAAGAGGCCGCGATGCACGTCGTCGACGAGGACTCCCCGCCCGGCTGACGCCACTCGCGACGGCAGGCCCGTGCCGTCGCCCCACTGATCCGCGCCGTACGAGGAGCAGCCATGCAGCAGGACAAGCACCCCGACTACCGGCCCGTCGTCTTCCGTGACCGCAGTGCCGGGTACGCCTTCCTCACCCGGTCCACCGCGACCAGTGACCAGACCATCGCGTGGGACGACGGCGAGACCTACCCGGTGGTGGAGGTGGAGATCTCCTCGGAGAGCCACCCCTTCTACACGGGCAGGGCGCGAACGGTGGACTCGGAGGGCCGCGTCGCCCGCTTCGAGCGGCGGTACGGCCCCGGCGAGGGGCGGGGCACCGGCGAGCCCGGCTGAGCGGACCGTGCCCGCGTCCCTCAGATGAAGTTGAGTGCCGCCGCGCAGCCGACTCCCCCGAGCAGCATGAACGCGGGCATCAGGACTTTCAGCTCCACCCAGCTGCCCGCCCGGAACCGCATGGCCTTCGGCGGACCGATGGGGTACCACCTCTTGCGGCCCACCGGTATGGGCCAGAGTACGGGGCAGCCCGAGACGGTCAGCGCGTCCCCGATGTCGTGCACCAGCGCGCCCAGCACGATCGGCAGCCCCAGCCACAGGTACTCCTGGCCCGGCGCGGTGAACAGCCAGTCCGCACCGCCGTCCGACTTGTCCAGTATGCCGGCGAGGATCCACGCGCTGGTCCCGGCCAGCAGCCAGACCAGGACGTCGCTGCTGGAACCGCGGGTGGCCCGCCAGAGCAGGCCCTCGATGGCCAGCACCATGTGCACGAAGAGAATCGCGAGGACCGCCCAACGGCCACCCGTGACGGCCAGGACCGAGGTGCCCCCGCCGATCAGGACCGCCCACAGCCAGGTGTGCGTCAGCGTGCGGTGTCCGCCGGAGCGACGCGGGTCGCCCCGCTTCTTCGTTGCCTTGTAGACGGCGTAGGACAGTTTGTCGACGATCTCGCACAGCCCCCGCGAGACCGGTCCGAAGGCCCGGGAGATCGTGGCCGCCTTGTGGTCGAGGTCCGGAGCGAGCGCCGCTCCGGCGCAGATCAGGGCACCTGCGAGCAGCACCGGCCAGGGCATCGGGTGTCCCGCGGCGGCGGTCGCCGCTCCGACACCGAGCCACGCCGCGGCACCCGAAAGTGAGTGTGCTGGTCCCATCATCGTCGTTGCCCGCCCCATTCCTCGTGTGCCGCTGTGCAGTTGTCCGGGTCAGCTGCCGCCTCGTCGGCGACCCAGCGTAGCGTTCGTGATCTTCACGCGGACAGCCGATTCCCCCATCGCGGCGCGTGGCAGGCAAGATGGGTGCGTGACCCTCATCGATCAGCTGCCGCGGACCGCCGACCCCGATGCCCTGTACGAAGCCTTCGAGGCGTGGGCCCTGGAACGCGGTCTCACGCTCTACCCCCATCAGGAGGAGGCGCTGATCGAGGTGGTCTCCGGCGCGAACGTGATCGTGTCGACGCCCACCGGTTCCGGCAAGAGCATGATCGCGGCGGGTGCCCACTTCGCCGCCCTCGCCCGGGACGAGGTCACCTTCTACACAGCTCCGATCAAGGCGCTGGTGTCGGAGAAGTTCTTCGAGCTGTGCAAGATCTTCGGCACCGAGAACGTCGGCATGCTGACCGGTGACGCCTCGGTGAACTCCGACGCCCCCGTCATCTGCTGCACCGCCGAGGTCCTGGCGTCGATCGCGCTGCGTGACGGCAAGCACGCGGACATCGGCCAGGTGGTCATGGACGAGTTCCACTTCTACGCCGAGGCGGACCGTGGCTGGGCCTGGCAGATCCCTTTGCTGGAGCTGCCGCAGGCCCAGTTCGTCCTGATGTCGGCGACGCTCGGTGACGTCTCCTTCTTCGAGAAGGACCTCGCGCGCCGCACGGGCCGGCCCACCGCTGTGGTCCGCTCGGCCACCCGCCCCGTGCCGCTTTCCTACGAGTACCGCTACACACCGCTCACCGAGACGCTCACCGATCTGCTGACGGCCCGGCAGGCCCCCGTCTACATCGTCCACTTCACCCAGGCGCAGGCCGTGGAGCGGGCGCAGGCGCTGATGAGCATCAACATGTGCACGCGCGAGGAGAAGGATCGGATCGCCGAGCTGATCGGCAACTTCCGTTTCACCACGAAGTTCGGCCGCAACCTCTCCCGTTACGTCCGGCACGGGATCGGGGTGCACCACGCGGGCATGCTGCCCAAGTACCGGCGGCTGGTGGAGAAGCTCGCGCAGGCCGGCCTGCTGAAGGTGATCTGCGGTACGGACACGCTCGGCGTGGGTGTCAACGTCCCCATCCGGACCGTCCTGTTCACCGCGCTGTCCAAGTACGACGGCACCCGGGTCCGCACACTGAGGGCCCGGGAGTTCCACCAGATCGCCGGGCGGGCCGGGCGCGCCGGCTTCGACACGGAGGGCTTCGTCGTCGCCCAGGCGCCCGAGCACGTCGTCGAGAACGAGAAGGCGCTCGCCAAGGCCGGTGACGACCCGAAGAAGCGGCGGAAGGTCGTGCGCAAAAAGGCCCCCGAGGGTTTCGTGGCCTGGTCGGAGAGCACGTTCGAGAAGCTCATCGGCTCCGAGCCGGAGCCGCTGACGTCCCGCTTCCGGGTCACGCACACCATGCTGCTGTCGGTGATCGCCCGCCCGGGCGACGCGTTCTCCGCGATGCGGCACCTGCTGGAGGACAACCACGAGCCGCGCAAGCAGCAGCTCAGGCACATCCGGCGGGCGATCGCCATCTACCGCTCGCTGCTGGACGGCGGCATCGTGGAGAAGCTCGACCAGCCGGACACCGACGGTCGCATCGTGCGGCTCACGGTGGACCTGCAGCAGGACTTCGCGCTCAACCAGCCGCTGTCCACGTTCGCCCTGGCCGCCTTCGAGCTGCTGGACCCGGAGTCGCCGTCGTACGCGCTGGACATGGTGTCGGTCGTGGAGTCCACGCTGGACGATCCGCGGCAGATCCTCGCCGCCCAGCAGAACAAGGCGCGCGGTGAGGCCGTGGCCGCGATGAAGGCGGACGGCGTCGAGTACGAGGAGCGCATGGAGCGCCTCCAGGACATCACGTACCCGAAGCCCCTGGAGGAACTGCTCTTCCACGCCTACGACACGTACCGCAGGAGCCACCCCTGGGTCGGTGACCACCCGCTGTCCCCGAAGTCGGTGATCCGTGACATGTACGAGCGGGCGCTGACCTTCACGGAACTGGTCTCCCACTACGAACTGGCCCGCACCGAGGGCATCGTGCTGCGCTACCTGGCGAGCGCCTACAAGGCCCTCGACCACACCGTCCCGGACGACCTGAAGTCCGAGGATCTGCAGGACCTGATCGAGTGGCTCGGCGAGATGGTGCGTCAGGTCGACTCCAGTCTCCTCGACGAGTGGGAGCAACTCGCCAACCCGGAGGAGATGACCGCCGAGGAGGCCCAGGAGAAGGCCGACCAGGTGCGGCCGGTCACGGCCAACGCGCGTGCCTTTCGTGTGCTGGTCCGCAACGCCATGTTCCGGCGCGTCGAGCTCGCCGCCCTGGACCAGGTCGGTGCGCTCGGCGAGATGGACGCCGACGCCGGCTGGGACGCCGACGCGTGGGGCGAGGCCATGGACAACTACTGGGACGAGTACGACGACCTCGGCACCGGCCCGGACGCCCGCGGTCCGAAGCTGCTGGTCATCGAGGAAGAGCCGCAGAACGCACTGTGGCGCGTACGGCAGATCTTCGACGACCCGAACGACGACCACGACTGGGGCATCAGTGCGGAGGTCGACCTCACCGCCTCCGACGCGGAGGGCCGTGCGGTCGTCCGCGTCACCGATGTCGGCCAGCTGTGAACACAGGAGAACCCCACCGATGACGAATCCGGCCGAGAGCCTCGTCGACCTGCTCGACCTGGAGCGGATCGAGGTCAACATCTTCCGGGGCCGCAGCCCCGAGGAGTCGCTGCAGCGGGTCTTCGGCGGCCAGGTGGCCGGCCAGGCACTGGTCGCCGCGGGCCGCACCACCGACGGTGACCGCCCGGTGCACTCGCTGCACGCGTACTTCCTGCGTCCCGGACGCCCCGGCGTGCCGATCGTGTACCAGGTCGAACGGGACCGGGACGGACGGTCGTTCACCACCCGCCGGGTCACCGCCGTGCAGCAGGGCCGCACGATCTTCACCCTCACCGCCTCCTTTCACAAGCCTGAGCAGGGAAGTTTTGAGCACCAGCTGCCGCCGGCCCGCAAGGTCCCGGATCCCGAGTCCCTGCCGACGGTCGCCGACGAGGTGCGGGAGCACCTGGGCGGACTGCCGGAGCAGTTGGAGCGGATGGTCCGCCGTCAGCCGTTCGACATCCGCTACGCCGACCGGCTGCGCTGGAACGCCGAGGAGGTCGAGGGCGCCGAGCCCCGCAGCGCCGTGTGGATGCGCGCGGTCGGGCCGCTCGGCGACGATCCGCTCGTGCACACCTGCGCGCTGACCTACGCCAGCGACATGACGCTCCTGGACGCCGTGCGCATTCCGGTGGAGCCTCTGTGGGGACCGCGGGGGTTCGACATGGCGTCGCTGGACCACGCCATGTGGTTCCACCGGCCGTTCCGGGCCGACGAGTGGTTCCTGTACGACCAGGAGTCGCCGATCGCGACCGGCGGGCGGGGTCTGGCCCGTGGACGGATCTACGACACGGAGGGACGCATGCTGGTGTCCGTCGTTCAGGAGGGACTCTTCCGGGCCCTGTAGGTCAGGAGTCTCTGGGCCACCACCGGCCGAACAGTCCGCTCAGCCGTCCGGGTCGCTCTGCCTTCGAGGGCACGGGGCCCGGGCAGCGCGGAGCCGGCACGGCGCGAAGGGTCGGACGTGGGGCCGGACGCTGCCGACGGGCCGCTGCCACCGCGTCCGCCAGATCCGAGCGGAGCCAGTCGATCTCGTCCGGGTCGCAGGCCGTCATGATCTCCTCGGCGATCTGCGCGGCCGGGGAGCCCGGCGAGCCGTGCGCCGTCGGCGTGGGGCGGAAGCGGCGCAGGTGTGAGCGCTCGTAGGGATCGGTGACGACGTCCGAGACGTCGGTGGCATCGAGCAGTGACGCCACGGCCGCGGGCCGGGCCCAGGGATCGTCGGCCTGACGGAGCAGGAATCCCAGGTGCCGCCCCCGCCAGTTGCGGGGGCGCAGGTCAAGCCCCTCGCCCAGCTGGTCCCGCAGTCCTTCGGGCATGCGGCCCTTCAGCAGGGCGGTGTTGCGCTCGTCGGCCGTGAACTCCCCCAGCTCCTGGGCCGGAAACAGCCAGACGACGGCGCGGTATCGGTTGACGTGGAACCTCACGGGCACCAGCAGCCCCAGCCGTGCGAGGCGGGTGAACCTTGCGGTGGTCACTTCCATGAGGCCCGCGCCCTCCGTGGTCCCGACGGTCCGGACCCCGGCCCGGAACGCCTCGGGAAAGCCGTCCGCCGCCCGGATCCGGTCGACCTCGTCGCGGGGGACGCGCCGCCCGGCTCCTTGTTCGTCGGGTACTGTGCGGACCTTGCCGAGATGCACCGCGAGGTCGAACTCACTCCGCTTGAGGCCCAGCTCTCGTGCCGCGCGGTTCGGTGCGACCGAGGCGTCGCGGGCGGCGCCGATCCGCTCGCCGGTCGCGACGGACTCGTGTGTGACGGTGTTGCCGGACATGATGCGTCTCCCCCGTGGAGTGTGCGGTCGGCGCCGTGAGCGCCCGCCTGACACAAAAACCGTAGCCGTCGACGCGACATCCGTGGCGGGCCTGTGGACAACTTCGCGGCCGCCCTCGGGAGAGTATTGAAAGCGCAGGTCAGGACTCTGGGGGTGCTAAGCGCCCCGGCTGCCGCGCATCGACGTCGAGATGCTCGCCCACCCGGTTCACGAGCAGCGTCATCTCGTACGCGATCTGTCCGATGTCGGTCTCCGCGCCGCTGAGTACGCACAGGCAGCTGCCCGAGCCCGCCGCGGTGACGAACAGTACGGCGTCGTCGAACTCGACCATCGTCTGCCGTACCTGTCCGGCGCCGAAGTGCAGGCCGGAGCCCTTGGCCAGGCTGTGCAGTCCGGACGAGACGGCGGCGAGGTGCTCGGCGTCCTCACGTCGCAGACCGGTACTGGCTCCGGTCACCAGTCCGTCGTTGGACAGGACGAGCGCATGCCGTACGTGTTCGACGCGCCCGGTCAGGTCGTCCAGCAGCCAGCCGAGTCCCTGGTTCTGCGCCATGATGCGATCTCCCCGTGTCTCCCCGTACGCTGCCGCCCCCCTGGCCGGGGGATCCGTCCGCCAGCCTTCACCACGCCCGTGCTGCGGGCAAGGAGGATGGGGGCATGGCACACAAGATGACCGATGAGGAATGGCGGGCGTTCGTCTCGGACGGCACCCGCACCGGAAAGCTCTCGACCGTTCGGGCGGACGGGAGCCCGCACGTGGCGCCCGTCTGGTTCCTGCTGGACGGGGACGACGTGGTGTTCAACACCGGCAGGGACACCGTGAAGGGGCGCAATCTGGCCCGTGACGGCCGCATCGCCCTGTGCGTGGACGACGACCGGCCGCCTTTCGGCTTCGTCGTGCTGCAGGGGCGTGCGCGGATCTCGGAGGACCTCGGCGAACTGCGGCACTGGGCCGCCCGCATCGCCGCCCGGTACATGGGTGAGGAGCGCGCCGAGGAGTTCGGGGCGCGCAACGGCGTGCCGGGCGAACTCCTCGTCCGTGTCACCGTGGACAAGGTCCTGGCCCAGAAGTCGGTGGCGGACTGAGGATCCTCTGTCGCGGGCTCCGGTCCGGTCGGCGGACTGAGCCGCGGAGCCGGGCGGTGTGCGTCCGCCCGGCGACCGGCACGCGCGCGTCGGATCCCGGATCGGCGTCCTGTTCACCGCCCAGCGCGCCGCACACCCGGAAGGCCGCCGGAATGGCCGTCGCCTACCGGCGGTACGTCTCCGGCCGGTCCGCGCGGTGGGCGAGGACGGCGGTACGCTGCGGCTCCAGCCGTCCGGACCGGTGCCGAACGCCTCGAGCCGCCGGGCCACTCCGGTGGGCAGCGCCTCACTGTCGACGACGGTGTGGTGATCGCCGAGCCGCGGCTTGCCGACCGCGCGGGTCACGCTCGAACCTGTGCGCTGCGGCGTCTTCCGTGCCGTTGGGGGATCATGCGAGGCATGAGCGACGATCACACGCACGTCCAGACATTCTTCGGCCGTCGGGCCGCCGACTGGGACCGCCGGTTCCCCGACGACGCCCCGGCCTACGCGGCGGCGGTCGGCGAGCTCGGGTTGCGGAAGGGTGATCGCGTGCTCGACGCGGGATGCGGGACCGGGCGCGCCCTGCCCCCGTTGCGAGCGGCCGTGGGGCCGTCGGGGCTGGTTGTCGGGGCCGACCTGACGCCTGCCATGCTCCAGGCCGCCGTACGGGCCGGCCGGGGCCGTGACGGGCGCCTGCTGCTGACCGACGTGGCCGCGCTGCCGCTGCGTTCGCGTTCGCTCGACGCCGTGTTCGCGGCGGGTCTGATCGCGCACCTGCCCGATCCGGCCGGGAATCTGCGCGAGTTGGCGCGTGTCGTGCGTCCCGGCGGTGTGCTGGCCCTGTTCCACCCGATCGGCAGGGCGGCCCTCGCGGCCAGGCAGGGGCGGCGGGTCACACCCGACGACCTGCGTGCCGAGCCCACCCTCCGCCCGTTGCTGGCCGTCTCCGGGTGGCACATGACCGCGTACGTCGACGAGGACGCCCGCTTCCTGGCGCTGGCGGTCCGCGAGGGCTGAGTCAGGCCCCGCCCCGTGGCCGCCGCCGCGAAGCGTCGGGGCGGTCGAGCATGACGTTGTGCCCGGCTCCCGGCACGGTCGTCACGCGCACACCCGCGGCCTCCGTGTGCCGAGAGGAAGGCGAGCCGCTGTTCTGGGCCGCGTCCGGCGGCCTCCCCGCCAGGAAGCCGTTCCCAAGACGGAGGCGTTGTACGACCAGGCCAAGGCAATCTGCCGGGACTGTCCGGTCCTCAAACAGTGCCGGCGCGACACGCTGGGCGAGGAGTACGGAGTCTACGGCGGGTGGAACCCGCGAGAGCGGTACCTGATCCGCCAGAAGCCGGCGCACGGAGGGGAAGAGGGCGGCGGGCACTCGTGCGCACACCCTGTTCGAGGCTGCCGCCGCCTTCGTGTCGGCGGGTGTGGACGACGACCCGGAACGGATCGACGAGGCGACGGGCCAGGTGTCGCCGGAAGTTCTGTCGTCCTGAGTGAACGAGCCGGCCTGCCGGGCCGTGCTCACACCCGCGCGGGACCACGACGAGCCCCCGCGGGAGGTGTGCTCGCGCCGCGCGGGACCGCGACGAGCCCCCGCGGGAGGTGGCCCGTGCGCTCCCGGGCTGCCCGCGGTCCGAGCGTCGCGTCCCGTCGACGAGTGGTCGATTCGCCCCCGTCCAGCCGGAAAGCTGCAGCTCGGGTGCGTCTGGGAGTCGTGACAAGGGCTTCCCGGGCGCACTAGGGTGCCCGCCATTGGACGAACCGATGGGGAGGCTGGGATGGCCGGGACGGACGAGGGCACCGTCGCCGCCGCGGACGATGCGCTCTACGTGCTGACGGCGGTGCTGCTGACGCCGGCGAAGTTCCCGAGTGTGCTGGGCGACGACTACCCGGAGGCGTGCGCCGCGCTCGGTCTCCCACCGCTGGCCGACGGCTATGGCCTCGTGCTCGGTCAGGACGGTGACGGCGCCCGGTGGACCGTCGTCATCGACGATGTCTCGCTGGTCGCCGTCGCCGTGGCCTCCTGGGACTGCGGCATGGAGTACGACCTCTCGCCGGACGAGCGTACGGTCGTCACCGCGCTGCCCGGCTGGCCTCTCGCGGTCGCCGTGGCGGCACCCGGGGTACCCGAGCCGCACGATCCGGGGCCCGAGTCCGCCGACCAGCCCGCGCTGTGCCCGCCGGACACCAGTGTCTGGGGGCCGGCGCAGCGCCGTCTGGGGGCCGACGAAATCGCCCTGCAGTGGGCACAGTGGCGGGAGCAGATCGACGACGCGGAGTTCCCGGTCCCGGACGGCGGCGCGGGTTCGATGGACGGCGGCAACGACGCGGAGGCCGGCGACACGCACACGGTCGCGGGCGCACAGGCCGCCGCCGCGGACGGGACCGTCGCCACGGACGACCGGACCGGCCCGACGACCTCCGGGCACAGCGGTGTCCGGCGGGTGCTCGCGGAGGCCCGCGCCTACGTCGACACGCCGCCGCCACTCGGCCGGGTCCGGTCGTCGTTCGCGCCGGGGGACGCGCGGACGCTGCGTGCGGACGGGCCCGGCTGGTCGCTCGTCGCCAGGACCGACGACATCGCGTTCATCCTCCTCGACGAGGAACCCGGTGAGGTGCTGCCGGTGGGGCGCGGGCCGTCGCTGCCCGGGCTCCTGGAGGCCCTCGACAGGATGGCCGTACGACCGAGCTGAGGGGGTGCGGCCGGCGCCCCACCGCTGGGAGTCGGGGAACCGCGGGTCCCCGACTGTCTTCAACCGCCATGACCCGTGCTCCGCACATATGGCTCCAGCCCATGGAATAGGTCGTGGTGGACCCGCACGATGGGGCAGCTCTCAGCCGCTTCCCGTCGTGCTCGGAGGATCCGATGCGTCTGCCCCGTGGTGTTCCCCTTCTCGCCGCCGTTCTGAGCGCGGTCACGCTCATTCGACGTGCTCACCGAGTGGGTGGAGCGGGGCGCGCCGCCGCCCGCGGACCACACGGTCGGCGAGCCCGCGAACGGCGACGTGCTCAATTCCTGCACCCTGACCGAGTCGGCGTCGGCCGTGACGCGGCGTTAGCGCCTCAACGGCCGATCTCCCGGCGCGAGACACGGCGCAGCCTGCGCCGCTGCGAGGGGTCCAGCGTGAGGTAAGCGGCGGCCGGGACTCCCAGAACTATCAGCAGGGCAGCCCACCAGGGCAGCCAGATCAGCAGGATGAGTCCGGCCGCCACGCCCCCCGCAGCGACCTTGGCGTTCTTCGACATGGTGTCGCCTCCTTCGCGGCCATCGCCGCTCTCTGTCCTGAAAACGGGTCCGCGCTCCCGGCAGTTCCGTACCGCGCCCCTGAGACTTCCCTGAGGCTCGACCCTCAGCAACCCTGAGAGCTCGTCGGCGGCCGATTCCGGAGCGGCACCGAGGGAGCGCCTCCCCGTCTGCATAGTGGCCTACGCCACAGCCTTGTCGCACCCTGCGGCTTCGGTGGTCGTGTACAGTCGGCCGCCGCGTCCGAGCTAGTCAAATTTGAGGAATACGTCATCGCTGCGCAGACCGCTCGTCCCGCACCCTTCGGCAGCCGCCCCGCACTCGCCGACTGCTGTGCCGTCTTCCTGCCCGGTGATCCGGGGCGCACCGGGACAGTCGCGTTCTGGCGGCCCGACGGAGAAGTACCCGGGCCCGTCCCCTCGGGCACCCCGGGAGACCTGACGGTCGTACTGCCCGACGGTGCCGGTGTGGAGCCGGTGAGCGTGCCCGCGGTGCTTCTGCCGGTGCGGGCCGCCCTGCCGCTTCTCACACGCGCGCGTGTCGCAGCGGACGGCCACCGGGCGTCGGTGTTCTGGGGCGCGGTCGCCGTCGAGGCCCTGCACCTCGTGGCGCGCGGGCTGCTCCTCCCCGGCCTGTCCCCGGCCGGCCACGACGCATGGCGCGCGGGCCCTCTGGGCGCGGAGGAGACCGAGCGGATCCGCCACCTCGCCGCCGCCATGCCGCCCGAAGCGCACGCGGTCCCGGGCAAGGCGCACGCGGTCCCGGCCGAGGCGCACGCAGTCCCGGGCCAGACGCACGCGGTCCCGGGCAAGGCGCACGCGGTCCCGGCCGACGGCACCGATCGCCTGCGGCTGCCCGACCCGGAACGGCTGGTGCGGGCCTTCCTGGACGCCGTCGCGGACGCGCTGCCCCGCTCCCCCGCGGCCGAACTCGTGACGGCCGGACCCGTCTACGCCGCGCGGGAGCCGCGACGGTCGCCCGAGTTGCGCGAGTGGGTCCTGGACATCGCCGCGGTACACGACACGGGCGTACGGCTGTCGCTGCGTATCGAGGTGCGAGGACTGTCCGCCACGGCTACCGCTGAGGCTCGGCCGGAGTTCCGGGCGGTGCTCCAGGCGCACAGCGTCAGCGATCCCGCGCTGGTCGCGGACACCGCGCAGATGTGGGCCGGCACCGTGGGCGACGCGTTCGGCACGCGCGCGCGGATGGACGCTCTGCTCGCCCTGCGCCGAGCGGTGCGGGCCTGGCCCCCGCTCACGCCCCTGCTGTCGGCGGCCGTACCGGACGCCGTCGAGCTCGCCGACGAAGAGATCGCCGAGCTTCTCGGAGCCGGCTCCCGGGCGCTCGCCGGCGCGGGAGTCGACGTGCACTGGCCGAGGGAGCTGGCCCGCGACCTGACCGCCCACGCCGAGGTGGGGCCGCCCGACGGAGATCCGGCGTCCCGTACGCCTCCGTCCGAGGCCGGTCCGTCGTTCCTGTCCGCCGACGCGCTGCTCTCCTTCAACTGGACGTTCGCCCTGGGCGGCGAGGGGCTCACGCGCGAGGAGCTGGACCTGCTCGCCGAGGCCAACCGCCCCGTCGTGCGCCTGCGCGACCAGTGGGTGCTCGTCGACCCCGAGGAGGCCGACCGCGCCCGCGCCCGGCAGGACCGCAAGGTCACGCCGGCCGACGCGCTCGCCGCGGCCCTGACGGGCTCGGCGGAGGTCGAAGGACGCCGCGTGGAGGTGCGCCCCACGGGATGGCTGGCCGCCCTGCGGGAGCGCCTCGCCGACCCCGAGGCCCAGGAGAGCGTGGCGCAGCCCGCAGCCCTCGACGCCACCCTCCGCGACTACCAGCGACGGGGCCTGAACTGGCTGGCCCGCATGACGTCGTCCGGCCTCGGCTGCTGTCTCGCCGACGACATGGGTCTCGGGAAGACCATCACACTGATCGCGCTGCATCTGCACCGGCAGACGGACCCGGACGCCGCCGGTCCCACCCTGGTGGTGTGCCCTACCTCCCTGATGGGCAACTGGCAGCGCGAGATCGAGCGGTTCGCGCCCGGCACCCCCGTGCGACGCTTCCACGGCACCCGACGCGACCTCGACGATCTCGCGGACGGCGAGTTCGTGCTGACCACCTACGGCACCATGCGTCTGGACACCGAACGGCTCTCCGCCGTGTCGTGGGGCATGGTCGTGGCGGACGAGGCCCAGCACGTGAAGAACCCGTACTCCGAAACCGCGCGGCAGCTGCGCTCCATCGGCGCACGCGCGCGTGTCGCGCTCACCGGCACACCTGTGGAGAACAACCTCTCGGAGCTGTGGGCCGTCCTCGACTGGACCACCCCGGGGCTGCTGGGACGGCTCGGCGGATTCCGTCGGCACTACGCCCGGGCGGTCGAGGGGGGACAGGACCCGGCGGCGGCCGAGCGGCTGGCCCGGCTTGTGGGGCCTTTCCTGCTGCGACGCCGCAAATCGGACCCCGGCATCGCGCCGGAGCTGCCGCCGAAGACCGAGACGGACCACCCCGTGTCGCTGACGGCGGAACAGACCGGCCTGTACGAGGCGGTGGTGCGCGAGGCACTCGCGGAGATCGCCGGCTCCGACGGCATGGCGCGACGCGGCATGATCGTGAAACTGCTGACGAGCCTCAAGCAGATCTGCAACCACCCGGCGCAGTTCCTCAAGGAGGACCGGCCGAAGATCAGCGGCCGTTCGGGAAAGCTGGAACTGCTGGACGAACTGCTGGACACGATCCTCGCCGGGGAGGCGAGCGTGCTGGTCTTCACCCAGTACGTGCAGATGGCGCGCCTGCTCGAACAACACCTGACCGCGCGCGGGGTGTCGTCGCTGTTCCTGCACGGCGGCACCTCGGTCACGGCACGGGAATCGCTGGTGCGGCGCTTCCAGGACGGTGAGGCCCCGGTCTTCCTGCTGTCCCTGAAGGCGGCGGGCACCGGACTGAACCTCACGCGCGCGGAACACGTCGTGCACTACGACCGCTGGTGGAATCCGGCCGTCGAGGCACAGGCCACCGACCGCGCCCACCGCATCGGCCAGACGCGCCCCGTACAGGTGCACCGGCTGATCGCGGAGGAGACCATCGAGGACCGCATCGCCGCCCTGCTGCACCGCAAAAGGGAACTCGCCGACGCGGTACTGGGGGCGGGCGAGGCCGCGCTCACGGAACTGACGGACGCGGAACTGGCCGATCTGGTGCGGCTGCGAGGGGGTACGCGATGACTCGGTACGACGACGGCACGGAACGGACGTTCGCCGCACTGCCGCTCGCGCAGGGTCGGGGCTTCGCGCAGACCTGGTGGGGCCGCGCCTGGCTGAAGGCGCTGGAGGACGCGGCGATGGACGCGGCGCAGGTGAAGACGGGGCGCCGGCTCGCGCGCGCGGGAGCGGTCGGCGCGGTGTCGGTGCGGCCGGGGCGCCTCACCGCGGTCGTCCAGGACCGGGACCGTACGGCACACCGGGCCGACGTCCTGCTGGAGCAGCTCTCCAACGCGGAGTGGGACCGCTTCGCCGACATGGCGATCGAGCGGTCAGGTCATGTGGCGGCGCTGCTGGACCGCGACATGCCGCCGCACCTCGTGGAGGACGCCGCGACCGCCGGCATCGACCTGCTCCCGGGCCTGGGCGACCTGGAACCGGAGTGCGAATGCGGCGCCTGGGACCACTGCGGGCACACCGCGGCCCTCTGCTACCAGGCCGCCAGGCTGCTGGACCAGGACCCCTTCGTCCTGCTGCTGATGCGGGGACGCACGGAGGGCGCCGTGCTCGACGCCCTGCGGACGCACGGCTCCGCACCCGAGGAGGAGGCCGCTTCCGGGCAGGAGGGCGTGGACGCCGCCGAGGCGTACGCGGCGAGGCACGTGCTGCCTCCGTTGCCCGCGCTGCCGCCCCTCGGGGAGGGCCCGGGCGTCCCTCCGTCCCTGGACACCGATGCGGTCCCCCCGCCCGGCGTCGACCCGTCGGAGCTGACCTTTCTGGCCTCCCGGACGGCAGCGGAGGCCCACCGTCTGCTCGCCGGGGCACTGCGCGGCGGACACGACCGGCAGGCGGCGGAACCGGAGCCGACGCCGGCGCAGGACGCGGTGCGTCTGGCCGCGGGGCATCCCGGGCCGGACGTGCTGGACCGCCTCGGCGAGGGTTCGGGACGCACGCGGGAGGCACTGGCCGTGGCCGTCCGCGCGTGGCGGCTCGGGGGTGGGGCAGCCCTGACCGTGCTCGAGGAGGAGTGGGCGGTGGAGGGCGACACCCTCGCACGCGCGCGTGCGGCGCTGGAGTCGGCCTGGGAGGAGGACGAGCGGCCGTCGTTGCGGGCGCGGGCCAACCGGTGGACCGTCGTCGGCGCACCGCACCAGCTCCGCCTGGACCGCGACGGGCGCTGGTGGCCGTACCGCAGGGAGCACGGCCGCTGGGTCCCCGCGGGCGGCGCGACCCGGGATCCGGCGACGGCCCTGGCTTCGGCGGCCCTCGCAACGGGGGACGAATCCTGACGCCCCGGCCCGTCCCCTCCTGGGCCGGCGGTGCGGAGGCGGGTACAGCGGCGGTGACGGGGCGGGCCGAGCATGGCGGACGAGGCAGGCGGCGCGGCGGGGCCGGCTGCGGGCCGGGGTGTCGCCGGGCAGGCGCGGCGCCGTGCCGGGGTGACACCGGGCAGGGGTGACACCGGGCAGGCGCGGCGCCGGTTCGGACAGATCTGCCGACAGTCGGTCCTGTGCGGAGCGGCAGGACCTCCGAGGTGCACGTCATGGTCCGCGGACGACGACCGGCCGTCACGCCCGTTCGACGCGAACAGGCTGCGGACGGAGCCGACAGCCCGCACGACTCCGGCCCCCTCCGTGAGAGGAGAGGCCCGCACGACTCCGGCCCCCTCCGTGGGAGGAGAGGGCCGGAGCGTTCACACGGGGCCGGCCGGTCAGCGGGCGCCGACGAGGTGGTCCATGGCGAGCTGGTCGAGGTGCTCGAAGGCCATTCCGCGCGCGGCGGCCTCGTCCACGTCGAAGGTGTCGTAGGCGGTCGGGTCGGCCAGCAGGGCCGCGAGACCGTCCTCGGCGGTCGGGCGGGCCAGCTCGTCCAGCCGGGCCGCGGCCAGCGCCTCCTGCACCTCGGGGTCGGCACGGAAGGCGGCCGCCCGGTCCTTGAGGATCAGGTAGTTGCGCATGCAGCCGGCCGCCGACGCCCACACGCCGTCGAGGTCCTCGGTCCGCGGCGGTTTGAAGTCGAAGTGCCGCGGGCCCGCGTACCCGGCCCTCTCCAGCAGGTCGACGAGCCAGAACGCGGCCCGCAGGTCGCCCGCGCCGAACCGCAGGTCCTGATCGTACTTGATGCCCGACTGGCCGTTGAGGTCGATGTGGAAGAGCTTGCCCGCCCACAGTGCCTGCGCGATCCCGTGGGGGAAGTTCAGACCGGCCATCTGCTCGTGGCCGACCTCCGGGTTCACGCCGTACAGCTCCGGCCGCTCGAGGCGCTCGATGAACGCCAGGGCGTGCCCAACCGTCGGGAGCAGGATGTCACCGCGCGGCTCGTTGGGCTTCGGCTCGATCGCGAACCTCAGGTCGTAGCCCTGCTCGGTGACGTACTCGCCCAGCAGGTCGAAGGCCTCCTTCATCCGGTCCAGCGCGTCCCGCACGTCCTTGGCCGCGCCGGACTCCGCGCCCTCCCGGCCGCCCCAGGCCACGTAGACGCTGGCGCCCAGCTCGACCGCGAGATCGATGTTGCGGATCGTCTTGCGCAGCGCGTAGCGGCGCACGTCCCGGTCGTTCGCCGTGAAGGCGCCGTCCTTGAAGACGGGGTGCGTGAACAGGTTCGTCGTCGCCATCGGCACCTTCATGCCGGTCGCGTCCAGTGCCTGCCGGAACCGCTTGATGTGCGACTCCCGCTCCGTGTCGCTCGACCCGAAGGGGATCAGGTCGTCGTCGTGGAACGTGACGCCGTACGCCCCCAGCTCGGACAGACGCCGCACCGACTCGGCGGGGTCCAGAGCCTGCCGGGTGGCGTCACCGAACGGGTCACGGCCCTGCCAGCCGACCGTCCACAAACCGAACGTGAACCTGTCCTCGGGAGTGGGCTGGTAGTTCATTCCGCGGCTCCTCACTCGCTGCCGATCAATCGCTTGCCGACTATTTCGTCATGGCGCTTTACAAATTAGTATGCACACACGGTCCTGGGAAGGGACAAGGTGTCCCCGAAGGAGTGAGTCCGGGTCCCAGGACCCGCGGAAGAGGGAGAAGCCCGATGTCAGCAGCCGAGGGTCCGCTCGTCGTCGGGGTGGACACGTCCACCCAGTCCACGAAGGCACTGGTCGTCGACGCGGCCACCGGCCGGGTCGTCGCGAGCGGCCAGGCACCGCACACCGTGTCCTCGGGGGCCGGCCGTGAGAGCGATCCGCGCCAGTGGTGGGACGCGCTGGGTGATGCCCTCGGCCAGTGCGGCGAGGCCGCACGCCAGGCCGCCGCCGTGTCCGTCGGCGGGCAGCAGCACGGTCTGGTCACGCTGGACGCGCAGGGCGAGCCGGTGCGTCCCGCCCTGCTGTGGAACGACGTGCGCTCGGCCCCGCAGGCCCGCCGGCTGATCGATGAACTGGGCGGGGCGAAGGCCTGGGCGGAGCGCACGGGAAGCGTGCCCAGCGCCTCCTTCACGGTCACCAAATGGGCCTGGCTGACCGAGCACGAGCCGGAGTCGGCCCGCGCGGTGAAGGCCGTACGCCTCCCCCACGACTACCTCACCGAGCGTCTCACCGGTGCGGGGACCACCGACCGCGGTGACGTGTCCGGCACCGGCTGGTGGGCGTCGGGCACGGAGGCGTACGACGAGCAGATCCTCGCGCGCGTGGGGCTCGATCCGGCGTTGCTGCCCCGGGTGGTCCGGCCCGGCGAGGTGGCCGGCACCGTGCGCGACGGCCACGGCCTGCCGTTCTCCAAGGGCACGCTGGTCGCCGCCGGCACCGGCGACAACGCGGCCGCCGCACTGGGTCTCGGCCTGCGTCCGGGCGTTCCGGTGATGAGCCTCGGCACGTCGGGCACGGTGTACGCCGTGTCGCAGCACCGGCCCGCCGACCCGACCGGCACCGTGGCGGGTTTCGCCGACGCGCGCGGCGACTGGCTGCCGCTGGCCTGCACTCTCAACTGCACGCTTGCCGTCGACCGTGTGGCGGCCCTGCTGGGCCTGGACCGGGAAGCCGTCGAGCCCGGCACCGATGCCACGTTCCTGCCCTTCCTGGACGGCGAGCGCACGCCGAACCTTCCGCACTCCTCCGGCCTCCTGTACGGACTGCGCCACGACACGACCGCCGGGCAGCTGCTCCAGGCCGCCTACGACGGCGCCGTCCACTCGCTGCTCGGAGCGCTCGACCTGGTCCTCGACGCCGACGCGGACCCGTCCGCGCCGCTGCTGCTGATCGGCGGCGGCGCGCGGGGGGCGGCCTGGCAGCAGACGGTACGGCGGCTGTCAGGACGTCCCGTCCAGATCCCGGAGGCGAGGGAGCTGGTCGCGCTCGGTGCCGCGGCGCAGGCGGCCGGCCTGCTGACCGGCGAGGACGCGGCCGCGGTCGCCCAACGGTGGAACACGGCCGCCGGTCCGGTGCTCGACGCCGTGGAACGGGACGAGGCGACGCTGGACAGGATCACCGGGGTACTCTCCGACGCGGCACCGCTGCTGGCGCGGAACGCGGACTCCTCCTGAGGACACGCTCGTACGGGCCGGCCCGCCGCCGGACCGTCGGCGGGCCGCTCGCGCGGGGCGCCACGGACGGTGACGGCCGGGGCGCGCCACGACCGGCGTGCGCCCGCCGTCGGAGGGCACGCGCGTGGACCGCGACCAGTGGTCACCGGCCGAGGACCCGCTCCCGGACGCCGGCCGGGACCCGCGACGGTGGAACCGGTCGCGGACCGGACGGAGTGACGACAGACCAAGGACTGACGAAGCATGACCGCACCGCCGCACGAAGCCCAGCCGGCCCGCCCCGGTCGCGCGCTGCCGGACACCCAGCGGGGCATGCGCCGCCGCAATCTCGCGCGGGTGATGCACACCGTCAGCGCCGAGGGCCCGCTGTCCCGGGCTGCCGTCGCCTCACGGATCGGACTGACACGTGCGGCGGTTTCCACCCTCGTGGACGAACTGGTCCGCTCGGGCCTGCTGGAGGAGCTGGGCCCCGAGCGTCCCGGCCGCGTGGGCCGGCCCGGGTCCGCCCTCGCGGTCAGCTCGCAGGGCCCGGCCGGCATCGGGGCGGAGGTCGGCGTCGACCATCTCGCGGTCTGCGCGGTCGACCTGCGCGGCGGGGTGCGCGCACGTGCCGTGCGGTACGGCAGCAATAGGGACCGTTCGCTGGAGCCGGTGCTCGAGCAGCTCACCGGCCTGGTGCGGCAGGTCGTCTCGGATGCGGAGACGGAGGGACTGTGGCCGGCCGGGCTCGCGGTGGCCGTTCCGGGTCTCGTGGCACGGGACGGCCGGACCGTCGTGCGCGCCCCCAATCTGGACTGGCACGACGCGGACCTCGGTCCCCTGCTGCCCGCGCATCTGCCGCTGACCGTGGACAACGAGGCCAACTTCGGCGCGCTCGCCGAACTCTGGCTCGCAGACGGCACCCCCCGGGACTTCCTGCACGTCTCGGCCGAGATCGGCATCGGTGCGGCCGTCGTCTTCGACGGCCGGCTGCTGCGCGGTACCCGCGGGTTCGCCGGTGAGCTGGGTCATGTGCCGGTCCATCCCGACGGGCCGGAGTGCGCCTGCGGCGGGCGGGGGTGCCTGGAGCAGTACGCGGGTGAGAAGGCGGTACTGCGCGCGGCCGGGGTGGAGCCCGGGGAAGATCGCGTCGGACTGCTCGCCGGACGCGCCGCGCAGGGCGACGAGGACGTACGGCGTGCCCTGCGCGAGGCGGGTACGGCGTTCGGCATCGCCCTGACCGGTGCGGTCAACCTGCTGGACCCCGAGGGTGTGGTGCTGGGCGGTGCCCTGGCCGGACTCGCGCCCTGGCTGCTCCCGTCGCTGCGTGACGAACTGGCCCGGCGCACGGCCGGCCCGGCCTGCCCGGTCGCCGTGTCGCAGCTGGGTCCGCAGGGCCCACTGCTCGGCGCCGCACACTCCGTGGTGCGGGCCGTCCTGGACGACCCGGGTGTGGTGGCGGAGCGGGCCTGACCCCGCCCGCCGGCGACCACGCACCGACCCCACGGGCCCGGTCGCGCCCTGCGACGACCGCGGTGGCGACGGCGCCCGGAGGCTCCTCCGGACGAGCAGACATTCAGGCCCCCACTCCCCCACGCCCCCCATTCACTCGATCGGGTGAGCGCGGTGTCCACAAGGCGCCGGCTGTCCACAGAACGGCGCGGCGCTCTACTGCGCAACCCCCGCCAGCCGTACGGTGATTCACGCGGACGCACTTCGCACACCGAGCGGTCGGACGTCCGCGCAGGCCTTCTGCTCCTCAGCCACGACGCACAGCCGTGTCGGACAGCTGAGCACCCACCCCCCACCGGGCCCAGGGCCCCACCGACGAAAGGGCAATCCCCATGGAGAGGGAGAGGACAGCACCGGTCACGACCAGGCGGCGGCTCCTGAAGGGCGCCGCGCTGGCCGCCGTCCCGTACACCCTGATCTCCGGTACACGGGCCACCGCACAGGCCCGGGCCGTCGACTACCCCTCCGCCGAATGGCAGCCCGCGAGCGCGTCCAACTACAGCCGGTCGAACCGCCCCACGGCCTATCCCGTCGACTACGTGGTCGTCCACGTCACCCAGGAGACGTACGCCGACACCCTCTCCATCTTCCGGAATCCCGACAAGCAGGTGTCCGCACACTACGTCGTCCGGTCCTCCGACGGGCACGTGGCGCAGTGTGTCCGCGAGGGGGACATCGCCTGGCACGCGGGCAACTGGGACTACAACACCCGCAGCGTCGGGATCGAACACGAGGGGTGGGTGGACCGGCCGGAGTACTTCACCAACGCCCTGTACGAGCAGTCGGCCCGCCTCACGGCGGCGATCTGCACCACCTACGGCATCCCGAGGGATCGCGCACACATCATCGCGCACCACGAGGTGCCGGGCAGCGACCACACGGATCCGGGGCCGTTCTGGGACTGGACCCGCTACATCAGACTGGTCAACTTCGCCTGACCCACACGCCCGGCCCACACGCCCGCCCCGCCCGCCCGGCCCCGTCTCCCGATCCTCTGGCCCGACCTGCTCGCCCGGTCCACTCGGCGCCGCACGCGGGTGATCCGGCTGGACCAAGTGGTTGTCGGCGCGTATCCGCGGGGTCACGATGTCCCCAACCGCAGCACCGTCCGGGGAGGCCGAGTTGAGCGATTCATGGCTGGCTCTGGAACCGGGGGCCGACCCCGTCGAGCGTGCGCGGACCCTGCGCCGGGCGCACGAGACGTTCACCGAGGCGGGGACCGTGCCGCGGCCCGTGCGTGCCGTGGTGGCGGAGTCGTGGCGGCGGTCGGTCCGGGCGGGTGTCGGCCCGGACGGCACCGCGAGCGTCGAGCTGACGGACGAAGATCTCGGCGCCTACCGGGCCGAACACCCGTTGGCGCGGGTGATGCCACTGGTCAGGGAACTCCTGGGGACGTTCGCCGCCGACGGCGAGCATCTGCTCGCGGTGTGCGACTCGCACGGCAGGCTGCTGTGGGTCGAAGGGCATCCGGCCACCCGGCGCAGGGCTGGACGGATGAACTTCGTGCCCGGGGCCCGGTGGGCGGAGTCGGCGGTCGGGACGAACGCGCCGGGCACGGCGGTGGCCGTCGGCCGTCCGGTACAGGTCTTCACGGCCGAGCACTTCATACGCCGCGTGCAGCCCTGGACGTGCGCCGCCGCCCCGGTGCGCGATCCCCGTACCGGGCGGGTGCTCGGCGCCGTGGACATCACCGGCGGGGACGGGCTGGCGCATCCGCACAGTCTGGGTTTCGTACAGGCGGTGGCGCGTGCCGCGGAGTCGCAGCTGGCACTGCTCACTCCGGAGCGGTCCGGAGCCGAGGCGGCCGAGCTGACCACCCTGGGCCGTGACGAGGCCCTGTTGCGCGCGGACGGCCGCAGAATCCGGCTGAGCCGGCGGCACAGCGAGATCGTCGTGCTGCTGGCCCACCACCCGGAGGGTCTGACCGGCGACGAGTTGCTGTGCGCGCTGTACGAGGACGAGACGGTGCCGCCGGTGACCCTGCGCGCCGAACTGGCCCGGCTGCGAGGCCTACTGGGACCCGGTCGGCTGGCCTCCCGGCCGTACCGGCTCACGCTGGCCGTCGACTCCGACGCCGCCGTCGTCGAGCGTCGTCTGCGGGCCGGTGCGGTCACTGCGGCCGCGGCCGGCTACACGGGTCCGCTGCTGCCCGGCTCCCGGGCTCCGGCGGTGGTGCGGCTCAGGCGCAGGCTCACCGACGGTCTGCGCGCGGCGCTGATCGCCTGCGGTGATTCCGACCTGCTGGCCGACTGGGCCCACGCGCCGTGGGGCGAAGACGATCTCGACGTCTGGCGCGCGCTCGCGGCGGTCCGGCCCACGGCCTCGACCAGTTCCCGGCTTGCGGCGCTGGAGGCCGAGCTGACGGCGCCGAACGCGTGGCGACCGCCCACCGGTGAGCGGCACTCGGGGAGACCGGGGTGGCGGCCGCGCGCAACGTCTCTGCAACGTCCCGCTTCCTAGCCTCGGGCGCAGAGCTGTCCAACGGCGGGCAGCGCCCGATGAGGGAGGCAGACAGGATGACCCGCTACGCGGCGCCCGGCACCGAGGGCGCGATCGTCTCCTATCAGTCACGCTACGACCACTTCGTCGGCGGCGAGTACGTGCCGCCGGCGCGCGGGCAGTACTTCGAGAACCCGTCCCCGGTGAACGGTCAGCCGTTCACCGAGATCGCGCGCGGCACGGCGGACGACGTGGAGCGGGCGCTCGACGCCGCGCACGAGGCCGCCCCGGGCTGGGGCCGTACGTCGGTGACCGAGCGTTCCGGCATCCTGCTGAAGATCGCCGACCGCATGGAGGCGAATCTGGAGCGCCTGGCGGTCGCCGAGAGCTGGGAGAACGGAAAGCCGGTGCGCGAGACACTTGCGGCCGACATTCCGCTCGCCATCGATCACTTCCGCTACTTCGCGGGCGCGGTCCGCGCCCAGGAGGGCTCACTCGGCGAGGTCGACGACGACACGGTGGCGTACCACTTCCACGAGCCGCTGGGCGTCGTAGCGCAGATCATCCCGTGGAACTTCCCGATCCTGATGGCGGTCTGGAAGCTCGCCCCCGCCCTCGCCGCCGGGAACGCGGTGGTACTCAAGCCCGCGGAGCAGACCCCGGCCTCCATCCACTACTGGCTGAGCCTGGTGGCGGACCTGCTGCCGCCCGGCGTCCTGAACGTCGTCAACGGCTTCGGAGTGGAGGCCGGCAAACCGCTCGCGTCCAGCCCCCGGGTGGCGAAGGTGGCGTTCACCGGGGAGACCACCACCGGTCGGTTGATCATGCAGTACGCCTCGGAGAACATCAACCCGGTCACGCTGGAACTGGGCGGCAAGTCGCCGAACATCTTCTTCGACGATGTCTGGGCGCGGGACGACGACTTCCGTGACAAGGCGCTCGAGGGCTTCACGATGTTCGCGCTCAACCAGGGCGAGGTCTGTACCTGCCCGTCCCGGGCGCTCGTCCAGCGCGGCAGCTACGCCGAGTTCATGGAGGCCGCCGTCGCCCGCACCGAGCTGATCAAACCCGGCCACCCCCTGGACACCGACACGATGATCGGCGCGCAGGCCTCCAACGACCAGTTGGAGAAGATCCTCTCCTACCTGGACATCGGCCGGCAGGAGGGCGCCAAGGTGCTCACCGGCGGCGAACGAGTCGATCACGAGGGTGAGCTGAAGGGCGGCTACTACGTCCAGCCGACGGTCTTCGAGGGCCACAACCGCATGCGGATCTTCCAGGAGGAGATCTTCGGCCCGGTCGTGTCGGTCACGTCCTTCGACGACTTCGACGACGCGATCAGGACCGCCAACGACACCCTCTACGGCCTCGGTGCCGGAGTGTGGACCCGCGACATGAACACCGCCTACCGCGCGGGCCGCGCGATCCAGGCGGGACGCGTGTGGACGAACTGCTACCACGCCTACCCGGCGCATGCCGCCTTCGGCGGATACAAGCAGTCGGGCATCGGCCGGGAGAACCACAAGATGATGCTGGAGCACTACCAGCAGACGAAGAACCTCCTCGTGTCGTACTCGGCACAGAAGCTCGGCTTCTTCTGAGGGCACCCGCCACCGCCGGCCGCTCGTCCTGGCCACCGCCCCGGACGACGGCGGCCGCCGCGGCACCGGCCGGCGGTGCGGGCGGGCGCGCTCAGAGCGGCAGCGTCGAAGCGTCGTTGAGGCGGACCGCACAATCCAGCAGGAGGGCGTGCACGAACGCCTGGGGCAGGTTCCCGCGCAGCTGACGCTGTTGTACGTCGTACTCCTCCGCGAACAGCCCGGACGGCCCACACGCCGCCCGGGCCCGTTCGAACCAGCGGAACGCGCCGACGCGGTCGCCCAGACGGTGCGTGGCCAGGGCCATGGTGAACCCGCACAACAGGAAGGCCCCCTCCTCCCGGCCCAGAGGGCTGCCGGGGTGGTCGAAGCGGTACACGTACCCGTCCTCGGCCAGCCGGTCTTCGATGTACGCGCGGGTGGCGGCGTTGCTGGGATCGTCGGCACCGGGACAGCCACGGGCCAGCGGCACCAGCAGCGCGGCCTCGGCTCCGTCGTCGTCGGCGGCCCGGCGCCAGCGGCCGTCGGCACGCAGACAGCGACGACGCGTCTCCGACATGATCGTGTCGGCGGCCTGGGTGCAGCGGCGCGCCGTCGCGCCGGGGAACTCCGCCGCGACGCGTCGCAGTCCGGAGACGACACTCAGCCGGGAATGAGTCCACCACCGGTCCTCCAGCTCCCACAGGCCGGCGTCGGGCCGCTGCCAGTTCCGCTCCACCGCGTCCACCGCCACGCCCACCGCCCGCTCCGCCTCCGCGGGGAGACGGTCGTGGCGGGCCGCGGCGGCGAAGAGCTGCAGTGCCTCCCCGAACGTGTCGAGCTGGAACTGGGTCGCCGCCTGGTTCCCGATCCGGTCGCTGCCGCCCGGATAGCCCGGCAACCGCAACCCGCTTTCCCCCGGTACGGGCCCGCCGGTGACGGTGTAGGCGGGCCGGACCCGTTCGCCGTCCTCCAGAATGCGTTCGGCGGTGAACCGCACGGCGCTGTCCATCAGCTCGTGCGGTCCGTGTGCGGCGACCGCGAGGCCCGCGTAGCACTGGTCGCGCAGCCAGGTGAAGCGGTAGTCGTAACTGCGTCCGGTGTTGGCCCGTTCGGGCAGCGACGTCGTGGCTGCGGCGACCATGCCGCCCGCGCTGCTGGTCAGTCCGCGCAGCACCGCGTACGCGTACCGGGCGTCACGTGGCGCGGCGAGCGCCGAGCAGTCCGGCACGGCCCGCCGCCACTCATGCTCGGTCGCCCGCCACAGTTCTCCGGGGTCGAGGCGGGGCGCACCAGGGCCCTTGGCCAATTCCAGCACGAGGTCGTGCTCCTCGCCCTGCCGCAGCCGGAACTCGCCGTGAGTCCCGATTCCCTGTCCCACCTCGCCTCGGGAGCGCCGAGCAGGCGCAGGCGCAGTCCGCCGCCCGCAGCCGTCCATACGCCACCCGCCAGCCGCGCCTCGTTCATCCGGTGGGCACCGAAGCCGGGGCGCACGTCCAGGCTCAGCCGCAGCCGCGCCTCCCCCCGCACCACTCGCATCCGGCGCAGCAGCACCAGATGTTCCGGGGAAGCGGGCATGGCCAGCGCGTCCCGGCACTCGATCACGGAGTCCGGGGTCACCCATCGGCTCACCCGGATGAGGGTCCCCTCTTCGTAGTAGCCGCCCCACACGTGCCACCGGTCGGCCGGTCCCACCGTGAAGTGCCCGGCGCCTCCGATCAGCGCGCAGAACACCGCGTCGCTGTCCCACCGCGGGGCACACAGCCAGACCACCCTGCCCTCCGGATCGATCAGCGCCCCGCGTTCACCGTCGGCGAGGGCGGCGTAGTCCCGTAGCACCCAGGGCGCGGGGGTGGGGTTGTCTGTCGCGGTCGCGGAAGTCATCTGGGATCCGAAGCTCATGGCACTGGCACTAACCGCGCCGCAGCGGCCGGAAACGTGGTGCCTTCGGCCGGCGGTGGTTCCTGGGGAGCGGGCGTGCAGTTCGACACCGGGCGGGGCCCGATCCGGCGGACCGGTGTCGCGGGGGCGGAGCACAGCGCGGCCGGGATCGTGTCGGGCCCTGTGTGCGCACCACCCCTGCGGGCCCCGACCGGCAACGTCTCCGCATGAACAGCCTCGCAGCCCACCGCGACGGCGGGCTGCTGGGATGCGGCTTTCCCCGCACCCCCGTTGACTGTGTCCTGGGTAAGCCGGGGTCTGCACGCGGCGCACTCTCCCGGGTCCGCGGAATGAGGGAGCACGGTGGCTCGGAAGGTGACGTGCCTGGCCGTCCTGGCGCTGGCATCCAGCGCCATGGCGATGGGAGCACTGGGCGAGAGGGCCGACGCCGTGCGCTTTCTTTCCGGCATCGTACTGCTCGTCGTCGTGACGAGGCTGCGGGTGCCGCCGCCCTACGAGGCGGCCTTCTCGATCGTCGTGGTGGGCGCGTTCTGGTGCGATGTCGGGCACTGGTATCACCGGGTTCCACAATTGGACACCGCCGTGCATCTCCTGCTCACCGGAACCGGCTCCGTGGTGGTGTTCTCGGCCTTGCTGACGTGCACGGGCCCGGCGCTGGGCCAAGCCGTCGCGAGCCTTCCGCGCTGGACGCCGACGGTTCTGGTCGGCATGGCCGGGACCAGTGCTGCCGTCCTGTGGGAGTTCTACGAATGGGTGGCGGAGCGGATCTCGCCGGGAACCATGCGGGTCGGCTACGGCGACACCGTCGCCGACCTGGCCGTGGGCGTCGCGGGCTCCCTTCTGGCCGGTGCGCTGTTCGCTCGGACGGCGCGGCCCCGTGGAGAGTGACCGCGGGCCGGGTAGGTCGAAGGCGGACCGGCTGCGCGGAACGGCAGTCGGCATCGGGTGAGGACACCGTCGCGTACCCCGTGTCACTTCTGCTGCTCTCTGCGACTGTTCCGGGCCGAGTCTGCCGCCGGACGCCTGCGCTCTCGACCGCCACCCGGGCGCTCCGGCCTGCCCACCGGCACCCTGGACCGCAATGCGCTCCGGCCCGCCGGCTCGCCGCGCGGTCCGCCCGGGTGGCGCCGCGACGGGCGCCGTTTACGGCACCCGCCCGTGGGTCACCCATCTGATGACGACAAGGACCCCCCACCAAGGGAGTACGTGATGACACTCGTGGCCGACTTCGTTCTGCAGCGCTTGTCCGAGTGGGGTGTCCGGCGGATGTACGGCTATCCGGGTGACGGCATCAACGGTCTGCTCGGTGCGTTCGACCGGGCGGGGGGTGA